>NZ_JBFRER010000048.1:0-64513 GCF_052114405.1 Streptomyces sp. M-16
CCCGGCCCCGGCCCGGCCCCCCGGCCTCACCCGGCCCCGGCCCGGCCCCCCGGCCTCGCCCGGCCAGGGCAGGGGCAGCCGCCCGGCGCGGACCCGCCGGCGGTCAGAGCGTGCGGCGGACCGTGTAGGCCGTGCCCGTGGGGCGCGGGGATTCCCCCACGTAGACGTGCCCCCGCATCGCGCACCACGCCGGGATGTCCAGCCGGGCCACCTCGTCGTCCGACAGGACGGTGACGGTGCCCCCCACCGGAACCCGCCCGATGGCGCGGGCGAGCTCGATCACCGGCTGCGGGCAGCGCAGGCCGAGGGCGTCGAGTTCCAGGGATTCCGCCACCGGGGCGACGGACGCCGGTTCGCCCACGCCCAGCTTCTCGCGGATCCCGGCCACCGCCCCCGGCAGCACCTCCAGGAAACCGTTGACCTCGTCCGCCGAGGTCCCCATCGGCAGGGACACCCGTACGTTTCCCTCCGACAGCACTCCCATCGCCCGCAGCACGTGACTGGGGGTCAGGGTGGAGCTGGTGCAGGAGGACCCGGAGGAGACCGAGTACCCGGCGCGGTCCAGCTCGTGGAGCAGGGTCTCGCCGTCCACGTACAGGCAGGAGAAGGTCACCAGGTGCGGGAGCCGGCGCTCGGCGTCGCCCACCACCTCCACGTCCGGCACCAGCCGGGCCACCCGGCGCCGGATCCGGTCGACCAGCACCCGCAGCCGGGCCGCCTCCGCTTCGGCCTCGGCCCGTACCGCCCGCAGGGAGGCGGCCGCCGCGACGATCGCGGGGAGGTTGGCGAAGCCGGGGGAGCGGCCCGACTCCCTTTCGTCTGCGGGGCCTTGCGGTGCGAAGCGGACCCCCTTGCGGACGGCGAGCAGCCCGACCCCGGGCGGCCCGCCCCACTTGTGGGCGCTCGCCGTGAGGAGCGACCAGGCACCGTCCACCCGGCCCCACCCCAGGGACTGCGCCGCGTCCACGAGCAGCGGCACCCCGGCGGCCGCGCAGACCTCGGCGACCTCCGCCACCGGCTGGACCGTGCCCACCTCGTGGTTGGCCGACTGGAGGCAGGCCAGAGCGGTGCCGGAGCCGAGGGCGGCCGCGTACCCGTCGGGCGAGGCGGCGCCCAGCCGGTCGACCGGAACCTCCGTCACCGTGCCCCCGGCGGCCGCGTGCGCGTCCGCCGCGTGCAGTACAGAACTGTGTTCGACCGCCGATACGACCAGATGCCCGCCGACGCGTCGGCGTCCCGCCAGGGCCCCCGCCACCCCCGTGTGAACCGCGTGCGTCCCCGATGGAGTGAACACGAGCTCGTCGGCCCGGCATCCCACGGCATCGGCCGCCGCCTCCCGCGCCGCGTCCAGCAGCAGCCGGGCGCGCCGCCCCTCCCGGTACAGTCGGGCCGGGTCCGCCCAGCCCTCGTCGAGGGCGGCCTGCAGCGCCTGACGGGCCACGGGGTGCAGCGGGGCGGCGGAGGCGGTGTCGAAGTAGGGCATCCGGCCACGCTAACCGGAGGCCGCGGACGGCCGGGGTCAGGGGCCGTCAGATGTCGTCCGGAGCCCGCCATTCAGGGCCGGATGGCCCGTCCCCCGTACGGCGGATCCATCCCTTCGGGGGCAGTAGCGGCGCGTTGGGCACCCTCCCCGCGCGACCCCAAATAGCGTCCAGTAGGGTTTGGTCCGCATAAACATCCAAACCCCTGCCTGCGTCAGGGCCGGCGACCGACCCGAACACGGCCGCGGCCGGCCGCGCGGGCCGAGACTCTCGGGAAGGCGCTACGTGAGTCCCTACGGCTCCGACCGCTCGCCGCGGCGCCCGATGCGGCGGAAGCTGCTGCAGGCGCTGACTGCGGGCGTGGTCCTGGCGACCGCCACTGGTTGCTCGTACAACTGGCAAGACTTCCCCCGCCTCGGAATGCCCTATCCGGTCACGGAGGAGGCGCCTCGCATCCTGTCCCTGTGGCAGGGGTCGTGGGCAGCTGCTCTCATCACGGGCATCCTGGTGTGGGGCCTGATCATCTGGAGCGTCATCTTCCACCGGCGCAGCCGGACGAAGATCGAGGTCCCTGCGCAGACCCGGTACAACATGCCCATCGAGGCGCTGTACACCGTGGTCCCGCTCATCATCGTCTCGGTGCTCTTCTACTTCACCGCGCGTGACGAGTCGAAGCTGCTCGCCCTCACCAAGCCGGCCCACACGATCAACGTGGTCGGCTTCCAGTGGAGCTGGGGCTTCAACTACGTCGAGAACGTCGACGGCGATGCGGCCACCCCGAAGGCGGGCGAGGTCCCCAAGGAGATCGCCACCATTCCGGACCGCTTCACCAAGGACTTCCCCGCGGGCGCCGAAGGCGTCTACGAGAAGGGCGTCCCCGGCGACCGGAACCCGGAAACCAACAACCCGGGGCCGACCCTCTACCTCCCCAAGGGCGAGAAGGTCCGCTTCATCCTGTCGTCGAACGACGTCATCCACTCCTTCTGGGTGGTGCCCTTCCTGTTCAAGCAGGACGTCATCCCCGGCCACACGAACGTCTTCGAGGTCACCCCGTCGCAGGAGGGCACCTTCATGGGCAAGTGTGCCGAGCTCTGCGGTGTCGACCACTCCCGGATGCTCTTCAACGTGAAGGTCGTCTCGCCGGAGGAGTACCGGGCGCACCTGAAGCTGCTGGCGGAGAAGGGGCAGACCGGCTTCCTCCCGGCCGGCATCAAGCAGACTGACCCGGCCCGGAATGCGGAAGTGAACAAACTGTGAGCATCCTCAACGAATCCCAGGGTGCCGCCGCCGACTCGTATGAGAACGAGCTGCCGGTGCGGCGCAAGCAGCCGGGCAACGTGGTCGTGAAGTGGCTGACCACGACCGACCACAAGACCATCGGCACGATGTACCTGGTCACGTCGTTCGTGTTCTTCATCATCGGCGGGATCATGGCGCTCTTCATGCGCGCCGAGCTGGCCCGTCCGGGCACGCAGATCATGTCGAACGAACAGTTCAACCAGGCCTTCACCATGCATGGCACGATCATGCTGCTGATGTTCGCCACCCCGCTGTTCGCCGGTTTCGCGAACTGGATCATGCCGCTGCAGATCGGCGCGCCCGACGTGGCGTTCCCGCGGCTGAACATGTTCGCGTACTGGCTGTACCTCTTCGGCTCGTCCATCGCGGTGGCCGGCTTCGTCACCCCCTCGGGTGCGGCCGACTTCGGCTGGTTCGCCTACTCCCCGCTGTCGGACGCCGTCCGCTCGCCGGGCATCGGCGCCGACATGTGGATCATGGGTCTGGCCTTCTCGGGCTTCGGTACGATCCTCGGCTCGGTCAACTTCATCACCACGATCATCTGCATGCGCGCTCCCGGCATGACGATGTTCCGCATGCCGATCTTCACCTGGAACGTGCTGCTGACCGGTGTCCTGGTCCTGCTCGCCTTCCCGGTGCTGGCCGCCGCGCTGTTCGCGCTGGAGGCCGACCGCAAGTTCGGTGCGCACGTGTTCGACGCGGCCAACGGCGGCGCCTTGCTGTGGCAACACCTCTTCTGGTTCTTCGGACACCCAGAGGTGTACATCATCGCGCTACCGTTCTTCGGAATCATTTCCGAGGTCATCCCGGTCTTCTCCCGCAAGCCGATGTTCGGTTACATCGGTCTGATCGCGGCGACGATCTCGATCGCCGGCCTCTCGGTGACCGTGTGGGCCCACCACATGTACGTGACCGGCGGCGTGCTCCTGCCGTTCTTCTCGTTCATGACCTTCCTGATCGCGGTACCGACCGGTGTGAAGTTCTTCAACTGGATCGGMACSATGTGGMRKGGCTCGCTSWCCTTCGAGACSCCGATGCTCTGGGCCATCGGCTTCCTGATCACCTTCACCTTCGGTGGTCTGACCGGTGTCATCCTGGCTTCGCCCCCGATGGACTTCCACGTCTCCGACTCGTACTTCGTCGTCGCGCACTTCCACTACGTCATCTTCGGCACCGTGGTCTTCGCGATGTTCTCCGGCTTCCACTTCTGGTGGCCGAAGTTCACGGGCAAGATGCTGGACGAGCGCCTCGGCAAGATCACCTTCTGGACGCTGTTCGTCGGCTTCCACGGCACCTTCCTGGTCCAGCACTGGCTGGGTGTCGAGGGCATGCCGCGTCGTTACGCGGACTACCTCGCCGCCGACGGCTTCACGACGCTGAACACGATCTCCACGATCAGCTCGTTCCTGCTCGGCCTGTCGATGCTGCCCTTCATGTACAACGTCTGGAAGACGGCGAAGTACGGGAAGAAGATCGAGGTCGACGACCCGTGGGGCTACGGCCGTTCGCTGGAGTGGGCGACCTCCTGCCCGCCGCCGCGGCACAACTTCCTCACCCTGCCGCGGATCCGTTCCGAATCCCCGGCGTTCGACCTGCACCACCCGGAGATCGCGGCCCTCGACCACCTTGAGGACCACAGCGCCGGCACCAAGGCCGTCACCGGTGGCAAGGAGGCCGGCAAGTGAAGATCCAGGGCAAGATGTTCCTCTGGCTCGCCGCCTTCATCCTGATCATGACCGTCGTGTACGGCGTCTGGTCGAAGGAGCCGGTCGGAACCACCGCTCTCGCGCTGGCCTTCGGCCTGAGCGCCATGATCGGCTACTACCTGGCCTTCACGGCCAAGCGCGTGGACGAGATGGCCCAGGACAACCTGGAGGCCGAGGTCGCCGACGAGGCGGGCGAGCTGGGGTTCTTCTCCCCGCACAGCTGGCAGCCGCTCTCGCTGGCCGTCGGTGGCGCCTTCGCCTTCATGGGCGTCATCTTCGGCTGGTGGCTGATGTACTTCTCGGCGCCGCTGATCCTGATCGGCCTGTGGGGCTGGGTGTACGAGTACTACCGCGGTGAGAACGCGAACCAGTAGTTCGCGGCCGTACAGCAGGACCTGAGGGGCCCGGACACCTTTTCGGAGGAGTCCGGGCCCCTCGTTTGCAGTCACCCCGCGCGCCGTATTTGTCATATCTTCATAGCGTTGGCTCCATGAACCACTCACCGCGTCTTTGGACGGTACTCAGCTGCTCCCTGCTGGTCGCGTCCCTCGGGGCCGGCGCCACCGCATGCGGGTCCGGCGAGAAGAACCCGCTGTCTGTCCGCCCGTACGACGCGGGCGAGCACGTCGCCTTCAACCAGGCCACCGGCGGACGCCCCGCCGACCCCGACAAGCCGCTCGAAGTCACCGTCAAGGGCACGACCGCGCGCATCACCGACGTGATGGCCGTGGACACCCACGGACGGCGGCTGGCGGGTGAACTCTCCGCCAAGGGCGACCGCTGGCACAGCACCGTCCCCATGGCCGCGGGCGTGCGCTACACGGTCACCGTGAGCACGGAGGACGAACGCGGCGCTCCAGGGCAGCGCACGCTGGCTTTCGACACCACCCCGGCCAAGAAGGTCCTCAAGGTCGAATTCGGCCCGGACGAGGGCAAGTACGGCGTCGGACAGCCCATCACGGCCGAACTCAACGAGCCGGTCAAGGACAAGGCCGCCCGCGCCATCATCGAACGGGCCCTGGTCGTCGACACGCCCGACAACGTCGAGGGCGCCTGGTACTGGGTGGACGACAAGAACCTGCACTACCGCCCGAAGGACTACTGGCCCGCCCACTCCACCGTCTCCGTGCAGAGCAACCTGGAGGGCGTCAGGATCTCCGACGAGCTCCACGGAGCCGCCTCCAAGCCGCTGAAGCTGGAGATCGGGGACCGGGTGGAGGTCACCACGGACGCCTCCTCGCACTACCTCACGTTCAAGCGCAACGGAGAAGTGATCAACACCATTCCGGTGACCACCGGAAAGCCCGGCTTCTCCACCCGCAACGGGGTCAAGGTGGTGCTGGGCAAGCAGTACTTCGTCCAGATGCGCGGCGACACCGTCGGCATCGGCGGCAGCGAGTACTACAACCTGCCCGTCTACTACGCCACCCGCGTGACGTGGAGCGGCGAGTACGTCCACGCCGCGCCGTGGTCGGTCGGCTCCCAGGGCTACGAGAACGTCAGCCACGGGTGCACCGGCATGAGCACCGGCAACGCCGCCTGGTTCTACGAGAACATCACCGAGGGCGACATCGTCCGTGTGATCAACAGCATCGGCGAGGACATGGACACCTTCGGGAACGGCTACGGCGACTGGAACATGGACTGGAAGGACTGGCGCGAGGGAAGCGCCCTCCTGAAGGGCACCCAGGAAGGCCGCAACCCCATGGACCAAGCCCGCCTCAGGCCCCAGGTCTGAGCCCCGCGGCCGGCCGGGCCGCAGGGGCCGCGTCGGCGAAGGCGGGCGGGCGCCCGGAGGGCATCGCGAGGGACGAGCGGTTTCCGAGGACGCCCGCCCGCCCGGAGCCGACGTGGGCGGCCCCGGAGGCGAAGCCGGCCGGAGAACGGCTCAGGCGGCGCTGGAGCCCAGCCGGGTCCGCAACACGCCCGCCAGGGCCTCCGGGAACTCGACCGGGTCCACCGGAAGGGTGACGGCGGCGTCCGCGCGGCTCCAGGTGGCCAGCCACGCGTCCTGGGGGCGCCCCATCAGCAGCAGCACCGGGGGACACCGGAAGATCTCGTCCTTGATCTGCCGGCACACACCCATGCCCCCGGCGGGGACGGCCTCCCCGTCCAGCACACAGGCGTCGATGCCGCCCGCGTCCAGCTCCTTGAGGACCGCCGGAAGCGTCGCGCACTCCAGGAACTCCACCGGCGGCAGGTCGGCCGCCGGCCTGCGCCCGGCCGCCAGCCGCACCTGCTCCCGGGTGCCCGCGTCGTCGCTGTACACCAGAACCCGCGCAGTCGCCCGCATTTCGTTCCTCCACGTGTCACGTGAATCACGTTGATGTTGCGCGGGATGCTACTCCGTCCGACCGGTCGTCAACATCGGTTCCGGCAGCCTCGCGCAAGAGGCCGGGAGGGGGATCTGATGGGCCGTTCGGGCCTTGCACACGCCCCTGACACTCCGAACGGCACCCCCCGGGGTGAGGGCGGGATAAGCGACCGACATAATGTCGGTCGTGGCGACAGCAACGACAGTAGATACCGGGCACGCGCACCCGACGGTCAACCGGCCGAACCTCGTCAGCGTCGGAACCATCATCTGGTTGAGTTCCGAGCTGATGTTCTTCGCGGCCCTCTTCGCGATGTACTTCACCCTGCGATCCGTGACAGGCTCCGAGTACTGGACAGAACAGGCTTCGGCCTTGAATCTGCCCTTCTCGGCGACGAACACAACGATCCTGGTGCTCTCCTCGCTCACCTGCCAGCTCGGCGTATTCGCCGCCGAGCGCGGTGACGTGAAGAAGCTCCGGACGTGGTTCATCATCACGTTCGTCATGGGTGCGATCTTCATTGGCGGCCAGGTGTTCGAGTACACCGAGCTGGTCAAGCACGAGGGCTTGTCTCTCTCGTCAGGCCCGTACGGCTCGGTCTTCTACCTGACCACCGGCTTCCACGGTCTGCACGTGACGGGCGGTCTCATCGCCTTCCTGCTGGTCCTCGGCCGGACGTACGCGGCCAAGAGGTTCACCCACGAACAGGCCACGTCGGCCATCGTCGTGTCCTACTACTGGCACTTCGTCGATGTCGTCTGGATCGGCCTCTTCGCCACGATCTACCTGATCAAGTAGCGAACACGTCGCCGGGCACCGCCCGGCACTCCATCCAGAAACACCGACGCAGAAGATCCTGACACCGGGGTAATCCGTGAAAAAGCTCTCCGCACGACGACGCCATCCGCTGGCGGCGGTCGTCGTTCTACTCTTCGCGCTGGCGGTCACGGGGGGGCTGTACGCCGCCTTCGCGCCCGCGGGCAAGGCGCAGGCCGATGAAACCGCCCAGTCCCTCGCCATCGAGGAGGGCAAGAAGCTCTACGCCGTGGGTTGCGCAAGCTGCCACGGAACCGGCGGTCAGGGTTCCACTGACGGCCCCAGCCTGGTCGGCGTCGGCTCCGCGGCCGTCGACTTCCAGGTGAGCACGGGCCGCATGCCCGCCCAGCAGCCCGGCGCCCAGGTGCCGAGGAAGCCGGTCATCTACTCCCAGGCCCAGATCGACCAGCTCGCCGCGTACGTCGCGTCGCTCGGTGCCGGCCCGATCGTGCCCACCGAGAAGCAGTACGACCCGGCCGGTGCCGACATCGCCAACGGTGGTGTGCTCTTCCGCAACAACTGCGCGCAGTGCCACAACTTCACCGGCGAGGGCGGCGCCCTGACGCTCGGCAAGTACGCCCCGAACCTGGACGGCGTCGAGCCGAAGCACATCTACGAGGCCATGCTCACCGGCCCGCAGAACATGCCCTCCTTCCCCGACAGCACCATGCCGGAGAAGCAGAAGAAGGACATCATCGCGTACCTCCAGAACGTCAACGGCGAGAAGTCGACCAGCCCCGGTGGCCTCAAGCTCGGCGGCCTCGGCCCCGTCTCCGAGGGTCTGTTCGGCTGGATCTTCGGTCTGGGTGCGCTGATCGCTGTCGCCGTCTGGGTCGCGGCCCACACCGCTAAGGCCAAGAAGTCATGAGTAGCCAAGACATTCCCGAAGAGAAGCACCTGCCGAGCGAGCAGGGCGACGCGCACCACGGTGGCGTAGCGGTCGCGGACGATCCGTTCGCCGACCCGGGCCTTCCGGTCCACAAGCCGCGCATCCAGGACATCGACGAGCGGGCCGCCAAGCGGTCCGAGCGTACGGTCGCGATGCTGTTCACGCTGTCGATGCTGGCCACGATCGGCTTCATCGTCGCGTACGTGACCCTCCCGGTCGACAAGATCGTCTTCATCTTCCCGATCGGGAAGGTGAGCGCGCTGAACTTCGCGCTCGGTCTGACCCTGGGCACGGCGCTCTTCTGCATCGGCGCGGGCGCGGTCCACTGGGCCCGCACCCTGATGTCCGATGTCGAGGTCGCCGACGACCGCCACGAGATCGCGGCCCCGGCCGAGGTCAAGGCGAAGGTCCTGCAGGACTTCGCCGACGGCGCGAACGAGTCCGGCATCGGCCGCCGCCCGCTGATCCGCAACACCCTGATCGGCGCGATGGCCATGGTGCCGCTCGCCGGCGTCATGCTGCTGCGCGACCTGGGCCCGCTGCCCGAGGTCAAGCTGCGCAAGACCGTGTGGGCCAAGGGCAAGCTGCTGATCAACGACAACACGAACGAGCCGCTGCGTCCCGAGGACGTGCTCGTCGGGTCGCTGACCTTCGCCCGGCCGGAAGGCCTGGAGGAGGAGCAGCACGACTTCCAGACGCAGATCGCCAAGGCCGCCCTGATGATCGTCCGCATCAAGCCGGAGGACATCAAGGACAAGCAGGAGCTGGAGTGGTCCCACGAGGGCATCGTGGCCTACTCCAAGATCTGCACCCACGTCGGCTGCCCGATCAGCCTGTACGAGCAGCAGACGCACCACGTGCTCTGCCCGTGCCACCAGTCCACCTTCGACCTCTCCGACGGCGCCCGAGTCATCTTCGGCCCGGCCGGTCACGCGCTTCCGCAGCTGCGGATCGGCGTCAATGACGAAGGCTTCCTCGAAGCGCACGGCGACTTCGAAGAGCCCGTCGGTCCTGCTTTCTGGGAGCGCGGATGAGCACTGCCACCGAATCCAACGCGGCGCGCAAAGCGCCGGCCGGCGAGCGCGTAGCGGACTGGGCGGACGGCCGCCTGGGCATCTACAGCCTGGCCAAGTCCAACATGCGCAAGATCTTCCCGGACCACTGGTCCTTCATGCTCGGTGAGATCTGCCTCTACAGCTTCATCATCATCATCCTCACGGGTGTGTACCTGACGCTGTTCTTCCACCCGAGCATGAACGAGGTCGTGTACCACGGCTCGTACGTGCCGATGCAGGGTGTCCAGATGTCCGAGGCCTTCGCCTCGACCCTGAACATCAGCTTCGAGGTCCGTGGCGGTCTGCTCATCCGGCAGATCCACCACTGGGCGGCGCTGATCTTCGTCGCGGCCATGCTCGTGCACATGATGCGCGTGTTCTTCACGGGCGCCTTCCGCAAGCCGCGCGAGGTCAACTGGGTCTTCGGCTTCCTGCTGCTGGTCCTCGGCATGTTCACCGGTTTCACCGGTTACTCCCTGCCGGACGACCTGCTCTCGGGCACCGGTGTCCGCTTCATGGAGGGCGCGATCCTGTCCGTGCCGGTCGTCGGCACGTACCTGTCGTTCTTCCTCTTCGGCGGCGAGTTCCCCGGCGGCGACTTCGTCGCACGGTTCTACTCGATCCACATCCTGCTGCTGCCCGGCATCATGATGGGCCTGCTGGTGGCCCACCTGATCCTGGTCTTCTACCACAAGCACACGCAGTTCGCGGGTCCCGGCAAGACGAACAACAACGTCGTCGGCATGCCGCTGCTGCCGGTCTACATGGCCAAGGCCGGAGGCTTCTTCTTCCTGGTCTTCGGTGTCATCGCGGCCATCGCGGCGCTGGCGTCGATCAACCCGATCTGGGCGCTCGGCCCGTACCGCCCGGACCACGTGTCCACCGGTGCGCAGCCCGACTGGTACATGGGCTTCTCCGAGGGCCTCATCCGCGCCATGCCGGGCTGGGAGATCAACCTCTGGGGCCACACGCTGGTCCTGGGCGTGTTCGTCCCGCTGGTGATCTTCCCGCTGGTCCTCGCCGCGATCGCGGTGTACCCGTTCATCGAGGCCTGGGTCACCAAGGACAAGGGCGAGCACCACATCCTGGACCGCCCGCGCAACGTCCCGACCCGTACGGCGTTCGGTGTCGCCTGGCTCACCTGGTACGTGATCCTGCTGATCGCCGGTGGCAACGACATGTTCGCGCAGTACTTCCACCTGTCGATCAACTCGATCACGTGGTTCGCGCGGATCGGCTTCTTCGTGGGCCCGGTCATCGCCTTCGTGATCACCAAGCGGATCTGCCTCGGCCTCCAGCGCCGGGACCACGACAAGGTGCTGCACGGTCGCGAGACCGGCATCATCAAGCGCCTGCCGCACGGTGAGTTCGTCGAGGTCCACGAGCCGCTCTCGCAGGGCAAGCTGCACACCCTCACCTCGCACACGCAGTACGAGCCGATCGAGATCGGCCCGACGGTCGACGAGAACGGCGTCGAGCGCAAGGTGGGAGCCGGCGAGAAGCTCCGCGCGAAGCTCAGCAAGGGCTTCTACGGGGAGAACACCCACATTCCGAAGCCCACGGTGGAGGAGTACAAGGAGATCCAGAGCGGCCACGGCCACCACTGATCTCCGGTAAGACAGCTTGAGGGATCGGTTTCGGCCAATCCTGGTGTCGCCACGGTGAGAGCCCCGTCCAGTGTCTGGACGGGGCTCTTCGCCGTCTCGCGGGCTGGATAGGCTGAGATCCTTCCCCATTCGACGTGGAACTTTTCCGAGCAGCAGGAGCGGACCATGAACGTTGTGACCCCGGCAGGCGGCGACAGCGTGGCGGCCCGTGGCTGGCCGGGCCTCCTCGACGCCCTCCTGACCGGCCGGAACCTCACCACGGACGACACCGCCTGGGCGATGGACCGGATCATGCGGGGCGAGGCCACGGACGCGCAGATCGCCGGTTTCATGGTGGCGCTCCGGGCCAAGGGGGAGACGGTGGCGGAGATCAACGGCATGGTGCGTGCCATGTACGATCACGCCAATCTGATCGAGGTGCCGGGCCGGACGGTGGACATCGTCGGCACCGGCGGGGACGGGGCCAAGACCGTCAACATCTCGACGATGTCGGCGCTCGTGGTGGCCGGCACCGGCGCGAAGGTGGTCAAGCACGGCAACCGGGCCGCGTCCTCCGCGAGCGGCTCCTCGGACGTGCTGGAGAAGCTCGGCGTCAACCTCAACCTCACCCCGGCCCGGGTGGTGGAGGTCGCCGAGGAGGCCGGCATCACCTTCTGCTTCGCGGTGAAGTTCCACCCCGCGCTGCGGCACGTGGCGGCGGCCCGCAAGGAGCTGGGCATCCGGACCACCTTCAACTTCCTCGGCCCGCTGACCAACCCGGCGAAGGTCCGCGCACAGGCCACGGGCGTGGCCGACGCCCGGGTCGCCCCCATCGTGGCCGGGGTGCTCGCGGAGCGCGGCTCCTCGGCGCTGGTCTTCCGGGGCGACGACGGCATGGACGAACTCACCACGACGGCCACCTCCCGGGTGTGGTGGGTCCGCGACGGCGCGGTCACCGAGCAGACGTTCGACCCGCGTGACATCGGGATCCAGATCGTGGACGTCTCCGCGCTCCGCGGCGAGGACGCCTCCTACAACGCGGACGTCGCCCGCCGGCTGCTGGCCGGCGAGACGGGCCCCGTGCGCGAGGCCGTCCTGCTGAACTCGGCGGCGGCCCTGGTGGCGCTGGACCCGGGCAGCGGGTCCCTGGAGGAGCAGCTGTCGGCCGGCATCGCGCGGGCGGCCGAGTCGATCGACTCGGGGGCGGCGCGCGCGGCCCTGGAGCGCTGGGCTGCCGCCAGCAACGCCTAGCCGCGGCCGCGCGGCGCCTCCCGGCGGCCGGAGGCCGGCGCAGCCGGACGAAGCCCGGGAGGCCGCCCGCGGCCGAGCGGTGCGAGCACGGCGTTCAGAAGGAGACCCCGGTCCACATCGTGGACCGGGGTCTTGCGCGTGGAGGATCTTGTGGCAGGATGCTGACCAGGTCACGAGTGACAGCGTTTAGGCCCCGGCTTGCTGTCCGGCAACCCTCCTTCCGTGGCGGGGTGCCCCGGGTGATGACCAGGCCGTAGGCAGCGAGGTCTACGGCAAGCGCGGATCCCTCGATACCAGGGGTCCTGGGTCTTCGAGGAGCTTTTTCCGTGAGCAAGCGAATGCGATAGGGCGACTCCGCCCCTTCTTCACCCCTCGGATCAGGGTCGTTGAGGCGTACCCCCACGTCCTTTCCGAGGCCTTCCCGTACCCCTGTGGCCGGCCGGCGCCGTCGCGTCCCGCCGTACCCGCGTACGGGCACACCGAAGCCATTCAGCCCTGCCTGCCGGGAGACACCGCCATGTCCGCATTCCTGAACTCCGCCGCCACCGACGTCGCCGTCGCCGTCGACCCCGCCTGTGCCCAGCCGCTGCCCGTGCTCGGCCGCGATGTCACCGTCCCGCTCGTCACCGGCGGCGAGGTCACCTACGCCGCCCTCGACTACGCGGCCAGCGCCCCCGCCCTCCAGCGGGTCTGGGACGACGTGGCCGCGTACGCCCCGTACTACGGCAGCGTCCACCGCGGGGCCGGGTACCTCTCGCAGCTCTCCACCGACCTGTTCGAACAGAGCCGCGTCACCGTCGCGGAGTTCCTGGACTGCCGCCCCGGCGACCAGGTGGTCTTCACCCGGTCGACCACCGATTCGCTGAACCTGCTGGCCGCCGTCCTGCCGGCCGACTGCCAGGTCTTCGTCTTCGAGACCGAGCACCACGCCTCGCTGCTGCCCTGGGGCGACGCGCAGGTGACCTACCTCAACGCCCCGCGCACCCCGGCCCAGGCCGTCGCCGCCCTGGAGCGGGCCCTGGCCGACCGCGACCCCTACGGCCCCGCCCTGGTGTGCGTCACCGGTGCCTCCAACGTCACCGGTGAGCTGTGGCCGGTCAAGGAGCTCGCCGCCGCCGCGCACGCCCATGGCGCGCGGATCGTCCTGGACGCCGCCCAGCTGGCACCGCACCACCCCGTGTCCGTCCGGGAGCTGGACGTGGACTGGGTCGCCTTCTCCGGCCACAAGCTCTACGCCCCCTTCGGCTCGGGCGTCCTCGCCGGCCGCGCCGACTGGCTCCAGGACGCCCGGCCGTACCTGGCCGGCGGCGGCGCCTCCCGCACGGTGGCCCGCCGCGAGGACGGCGGCGTCGACGTCGAGTGGCACACCACCGCCGCCCGCCACGAGGCCGGCTCCCCGAACGTCATCGGCGTCTACTCCATCGCCTCGGCCTGCCGCGCCCTGAAGGACGCGGGGTTCGAGAACCTGGTCGCCCGCGAGAACCACCTCATCGCCAAGGTCCGCGAAGGCCTCGCCGGCGTCCCCGCCGTGCGCGTGCTCTCCCTCTTCGGGGACGACGCCCCGCGCGTCGGCGTCATCTCCTTCGTGGTGGACGGCTGGAACAGCTCGCACTTCGCGGCCGCGCTGTCCGCCGAGTACGGGATCGGCGTGCGCGACGGCCTCTTCTGCGCCCACCCGCTGGTCCGCACCCTCCTCGGCAGCGAGCCGCAGGAGCCGGGCGAGTGCGGCGCCCCGGAGGCCGCGCCGGGGGAGCGCTCGCTCAACGCGATCCGGGTCTCCTTCGGCGCGGGCACCCCCGACGAGCACGTCGAGCGGTTCGTCCGGGCCGTCGGGGAACTGGTCGCGGACGGCGCCAAGTGGCAGTACCGCACCGAAGAGGGCCGCTGCGTTCCGGCCGTCTGAACCGGTGGGGACCGTGCCCTACTGGGACCCGCTGCCGGCTGCCCGCGCCGCCCAGACCGGACCGCTGCCCGCGCCGGACGGGGGCACCTGGCTGCCGGATCCGGTGTACGGCGGATGGTGGAACCGCCGCTCCGACCGGTGGCGTGAGCGCGACTGGCGCAACGTGCCGGGGCCGTTCTACGGCGCCGGCACCGACAGCTGCTGGATGGGCCGGCTGATCGCCCCGGCGAACGTGCTCTACGAGGACGAGCGGGGCGCGGAGTTCGTCTACCGTCAGCCGCGGGACGTGGCGGAGACGCTCGCGGTTGTGGGCGCCGCCGCACAGGATCCGATGGACGGCTACGCCTGTGACGGTGACCGGCACTGGACCCCGGAGCTCGTTCGTGAGTGGTGGCGGGAGCGCGGCCGGGTCCGTGAATGGGCCGTCCGTCTGGACCGGAGGTGGTCGTTGTCGGAGAGCGGGGAGGAGCGGGAGGCCGCCGGCGGTGCCCGGGAGTACGTCGCGCACATCGACGGCGGTCTCGCGGACCAGCTGCGCGGCTACGTCTTCTGGCTGGCCGAGGGCCGCCCGGCCCGGCCGGGTGAGAGCCTGCCGGGGCTCGGCGGAGCCTGAGGGGGCCGGTACCGGGCGCGGAAACCGGGCCCCTGTGACCCCGCCGGCCAGGTGCTACGCGTCGAGGCCGATCGCGAAGGCCGCTTCCAGGTCGTGCTGGGAGTACGTGCGGAACGCCACGTGCGTGTCGGTGGCCTCGACCCCCGGGATCTTGCTGATGCGGCCGGGGATGATGTCGGCCAGGTTCTCGTGGCGGGCGACGCGGACCAGCGCGATCAGGTCGTACGTACCGGTGACGGAGTAGACCTCGCTGACGCTGTCCAGCGCGGCGATGGACTCGGCGATCTCGGGAATGCGGTCCACGCTGGTCTTGATGAGCACGATCGCGGTGATCATGGCTGGCTGTCTCCCTAGGTGGGCCGTCACTGGTCGCCCCACTTTAAGACGTGATCCGTAGGGTCACCAAAGCCCCCGTCATCGTCACCTGCGCTCCTGGTACCGGCCGGTGCGCACCCACGCCGCGTCGGGCGACCGGTCATTCCGCCAGGACGGAGCGCCTCTTGCCGGTACGGCGATAACGCGCCCATGCGTAGAGGAAGCCCACGGAGAAGCCCACCACGTGCGCCAGGTAGGCCACCCCCGGCCCGCTCTCCGCGCGTTGCGCGGCCAGCCACTGGAGGACGAACCAGAACATCAGCACGATCCAGGCCGGGAAGCGCAGGGGCAGGAAGAGCAGGAACGGGAACAGGCTCGTCACCCGGGCCCTCGGGAAGAGGCAGAGGAAGGCCCCCAGGACTGCCGAGATCGCGCCGGACGCGCCGACCAGGGTCTGGTCCGAGGAGGCGTTGGCCGCCGCGTAGGCCGCCAGCGCCAGGTACCCCGTGCAGACGTAGAAGACGAGGAAGGGCACCCGGCCCATCCGCTCCTGCGTCATCGCGCCGAAGACGTGCAGGAAGAGCATGTTCCCGAGCAGGTGGAGCCAGCTGCCGTGGACGAACAGCGCGGTCAGCGGGGTGAGGAGCGGGYGCGCGGCCCCCGAGAAGAGTTCGTCGGGCACCACCCCCCAGTGCCGGAAGTACGCCGTCCCCGTGGTGAGCAGCCGGTCGCCGGTGCCGAAGGCCGGATTCAGGCCGGAGGCGGGGCCGAGCAGGAAGGCCAGGCAGCAGCCGGCGATCAGTGCGTACGTGACCACCGGGCCCCGGGCGGCCTCGCGTACCGTCAGCCACTTTACGATCATGCAGCAGAGCATGACGCAGACGGACCCGCCCGAGGGCGGTGCCAGGCCGTAGGGTTACGTGCGCGGTCCGTGCACTGCCGCGGAAGGCTTTAATTGAATGAGTTATGAAGGAGAGAGCGACCTGATGACGGTTCCCCTGCCGACCGACACCACCCGGTGGCGCTGCACGTTGTGCGGCAACCTCACGCGGTTCGACGTCACCCGTTCGTCGAAGGTCGTGGAGTACGTCCACCTGGACCTGGCCGGGGAGCCCAAGGTCGAGGAGCGCGAGGTGGTCAGTGAGACCATCGAGTCGGTCCGCTGTCGCTGGTGCAACGCGGTGGACCAGATCGAGCTCGTGGACAGGCCGGGCGCGGACTCCTGAGGGAGCCGGGCCCACAGTAGATCACGGTAGGGGTGACGGATTGTGGAGCCAGCAAGCGGCGCTGAGACGGCCGACGTGGCCGGCGACGCCGCCGAGGTGCTCGACCGCCCGCTGCCGGAGGGCGTGCGGCGCCGGGTCGTCGCGCTCGTCTCGGACGCCTTCGGCGGACTGACGGTCGCGGACCTCCCGGCGCAGCTGCGGCAGTACGCCCGGTTCACCCCGACCCGTCGCGCCAAGTTCGCGGGCAACGCCATGGCCGCCGCGGTGGAGACGGACGGGGTCTTCCGCAGCCGGGTCGCGGAGAAGCTGCGCGAGGCGCAGCCGGAGCTGGCCGGGGCGCTGGACGGCGGGGCCCCGCCCGCGGCGGCGGATCCGCTGGACGTGGCGGCCGCCGCGTACGTGCTGCGTCCGGCCGGATGGGTCAAGCTGGTGGCCGCCGCGGGCGAGGAGGCCCAGCGCGCCGACGCCGAGCGGGTCGATGACGAGACCCGCCGGGAGCTGGAGCGGCTGCGGGCGGAGCTGGCCCAGGCGCGGGAGCACCAGCGCGCCGGGGGCGACCAGGTGAGGGCCGAACTGGACTTCGCGCGCAAGGAAGCGGAATCGCTTCAGCGCAAGCTGCGCAGTGCCCTGAGCGATGTGAAGAGGGGCGAGGCGGCCCTGCGCAAGGTGACCGCCGAGGTCGACGGGATCCGTGCCGAGGCGGCCGCGCAGGTGGCCGTCGCCGAGAGCGAGTCCCGGCGCCTGAAGTCCCGGCTCGCGGAGGTGGAGTCCTCGCTGGAGACCTCGCGGCGGGCCACCCGCGAGGGGCGCAGCATCGAGGACATGCGGCTCCGGCTGCTGCTGGACACCGTGCTGGACGCGGCGGCGGGCCTGCGCCGCGAGCTGGCGCTGCCGCCGGTCTCGACGCGTCCGGCCGACACCGTGGACGCGGTGGAGCCGGGCCGGATGACCCCGAAGGACATCGCGGCGCGGGCCCTGTCGGAGACCGATCCGGCGCTGCTGGACCAGCTGTTGGCGCTGCCCCAGGCGCATCTGGTGGTCGACGGCTACAACGTGACCAAGACCGGCTATCCGACGATGCCGCTGGAGAAGCAGCGGCTGCGGCTGCTGGGCGGCCTGTCGATGCTGGCCGCGCAGACCGGCGCCGAGATGACCTGCGTCTTCGACGGGGCGGAGCTGGCGGCCCCGGTGCTGCTCGCGCCGCCGCGCGGGGTGCGGGTGCTGTTCTCCAAGGCCGGGGTGACGGCCGACGAGCTGATCCGCCAGCTGGTGCGGGCCGAGCCGCCCGGCCGGCCGGTGGTCGTGGTCTCCACGGACCGCGAGGTGGCCGACGGCGTCGCCAAGGCGGGGGCCCGGCCGGTGACCTCGGCGCTGCTGCTGAAGCGGCTGTCGAGGGTTTCGTAGCCGATGCCCCTTTGGTTCCTTTCGTAACTGCTGGGTGCAATGCCGGAATTGGCGGTGCCTGCGGGGGACGCACCGTCAATTCGCCGGTACGCAGCGTGCGCCGACGGTAAAGAAGCCGGTCGGGAAGCGGAATTTTTCGTACGGGGATTTGAACTCATCACCGGCGGGTCACTAGGGTCTGTTCAAACCTTCGTGCGGTCGTTCATCCATTCGGGGTGCGGGCGGAGGTGCGCTGCCGAGTGTGACCCTCTTCGGTGGCTCCAGTCTGAAGGAGCTCGCGTTCGTGGCGTCCCACCGTCGACCCAAGCCGCCGACCCGCACCCGCGTGAGCGTCCTCACGGCACTGGCCACCGCGGCCGTCGCCCTCTCCTCCCAGTCGGCCATGGCCGCCCCGGACAAGCCGAACAAGGACGAGGTCAAGGCCACGGTCGACGCCCTCTACGAGGAGTCCGAGCAGGCGGGCGAGAAGGCCAACGCGGCCAAGGACCGCCAGGACAAGCTGGAGAAGGAGATCGCCCAGCTCCAGGACCAGGTCGCACGCGGCCAGGACGAGCTCAACGGCCTGCGCAACGTCCTCGGTTCGATGGCGACCGCCCAGTACCGCGGCGGCGGCCTCGACCAGTCCGTGGAGCTGCTGCTGTCCGGCGACCCGGAGACCTACCTCGACAAGGCCTCCACGCTCCAGCAGTTGAGCGGCAAGCAGGTCGAGGCGATAACGAAGATCCAGGCCAAGCAGCGCATCCTCGCCCAGCAGCGCCAGGAGGCCTCCGGCAAGCTCGCCGACCTCGACGCCGTCCGCAAGGAGCTGGCCGAGAAGAAGAAGACCGCCCAGGACAAGCTCGCCGCCGCCCAGGCCCAGCTCAACTCGCTCACCGCCGAGGAGCGCGGCCAGCTGAAGAACGAGGAGGCCAAGGCGGGCGAGGAGGCCGCCAAGGCCGCCGACGGGGGCGCCAAGCCCGGTGCGGTGAAGGGCTCCGGGCGGGCCGCGGCCGCCCTGGCCGCCGCGGTGACCCAGGAGGGCAAGGGGTACAACCTGGGCTCCACCGGCATGGCGTACTGGGACTGCTCCAGCCTGGCCCAGTGGGCGTACGCGCAGGCCGGCGTCCAGATCAGCCGCACCACCTTCACCCAGGTCAACGACGGCACGCGCATCGGCATGAGCCAGCTCCAGCCCGGAGACCTGGTCTTCTTCTACGACGACCTGCACCACGTCGGCCTCTACGCGGGCAACGGCCAGGTCTTCCACGCCGCCAACCCCAGGAGCGGTGTCAGGTACGAGGCCATGAAGAACATGCCCTTCCAGTTCGGCGTCCGCGTCGGCTGATCCCGTCCTCCCCGGGTCCGGGGGGACGCGCCGCACACCGCCCATCCGGGCGAATTGCGCGGACCCGCCCTGACCTCACGCCCCGCCGGTGACCTGCGTCTCCGGTGGGGCGTCACCGTGTGTGCCCGCCCCAGGTCGTTGGTCGGCGCGTGGTGGCGCCGCTACTGTCTGCCAGCGCGGAACCCGGCACTCGGCCGTCCACGGGGGGCGGACCCGGTCCCGCGCAGCGCAAGGGAGCGGTTCCACGTGGCGTCCCATCGCCGGACCGGGCTCAGCGGCCTGGACCGGAGCATCAAGGTCACCGTCTTCACCGCCGCGGCGGCCACCGCCGCGGTGGCCCTGGCGGGCGCGTCCGCGCAGGCGGCCCCCGGGCTCCCGCACGACCCCTCCACCGGTTCCCGCGCCCAGGTCGACCGGCTCTTCGAGGAGGCCGAGCAGGCCACCGAGAAGTTCAACTCGGCCGGTGAGAAGGCCGACGGGCTGCGCGCCGAGATCAGCCGGGCCCAGGACGCGGTGGCCCGCGGCCAGGACCGCATCAACACCATGCGCGGGGTCCTCGGCGCCTTCGCCGGAGCCCAGTACCGCTCCGGCGGCCTCGATCCCACCGTCGAGCTGATGCTGTCCGACGACCCCGGGGACTACCTCGACAAGTCCGCCGTCCTCAACCGGCTGAGCGGCCGCCAGGCCCACCGGCTCGGCGAACTGCGCGAGGAACAGCGCCGGATCGCCCAGCAGCGCCAGGAGGCCTCCCGCAAGCTCGCCGAACTGGAGGCCCTGCGCGCCGAGGTGGCCACCCAGAAGCGGTCCGTCACGGCCAAGCTCGCCGCCGCCCGGCAGCTGCTCAACGCGATGCCCTCGGCGGAGCGGGCCGACTACGAGCGGGCCTCGCGCTCGGGCGGCCGCGCCGACGCGCTGCCGGACCCGTCCTTCGACGACGACGGCGGCCGGCCCTCCGGCCGGGCGATGACCGCCGTGATGGCGGCCCGCGCGGCGGTCGGCAAGCCCTACGTGTGGGGCTCCACCGGCCCCTCCGGCTTCGACTGCTCCGGACTGATGGTGTGGTCGTACCGCCAGGCGGGCGTCGCACTGCCCCGGACCTCGCAGGCACAGCGGTACGCGGGCCGGCGGGTGCCGCTCTCGCAGGCCCGGCCCGGGGACCTGGTGACCTACCGCTCCGACGCCAGCCACGTCGCCATGTACGTCGGCAACGGCCAGGTGGTGCACGCCCCCTATCCGGGTGCGCGGGTGCGCTACGACCCCGTCGGGATGATGCCGGTGTCCGCGGTGACCCGCCCCTGAGGCGGACCGTGCGTACGATCGGCTGATGATTCCGGTCCGCCGATCCCCGCGCCTGCTGCCGCGCGCGCTGCCGCTCCTGCTGTGCCCGCTGCTCTGCCTGCCGGTGGCCGGGTGCGCGCGGCCGGCCGCCCGCACCCCCGCGGCGGCCGGGACCACGGCGGAGGCCGGGATCCGGGAGGCCGTCGCCGCCTGGTCGCGCCGGCCGCCCGAGCGGCTCGCCGGGATCCCGCTGGAGGGCTGGTCCTACGAGGTCACCTCGGTCCGGCCGGACGGCGCACGGGCCCTGGTGCGGGCCGAGCYGCGCTACCGGCTCACCGGCTACGACGGCGCCCCCGCCGGGTCGGCCCGCGAGGTGGAGCTGACGCGGGAGGGCGCCGCCTGGCGGGTCACCGCCGACCGGCCCGCCCCCGGAGCCCCTCCCCAGCTGTGGGACCAGGGTCCGGTGGCGGTGGTCCGGGGCGAGCACTCCCTGGTGCTCGGCGTGGGCCAGGACCAGGCGACGCTGACCGGGATCGCCGGGGAGGCCGACCGGGCGGTGCCCGCCGTGAGCGCGGCCTGGCCGCGCGACTGGGCGCGGCGGGCCGTGGTGCTGGTCCCCGCCTCCCTGGACGCGATGGCCGCGCTGCTGGGCCGGCCCGCCGACGCGTACCGGGGCATGGGCGCCGTCACCACCGGCCGGGTGGGCGCCACGCCGGCCCCCGCCGACCGGGTCGTGATCAACCCCGCCGGGTACGCGGAGCTCACCGCGGCCGGCCGGAGCGTGGTCCTGACCCACGAGGTCACCCACGTCGCGACCCGCGCCGCCACCTCCGCCTCGACCCCGCAGTGGCTCTCCGAGGGCTTCGCCGACTGGGTCGCCTACCGGGGCACCCCCGCCACCCCGGCCGGGGCGGCGCCCGCGCTGGGCCGGGCCGTGCGGGCCGGCGAGCTGCCGCCCGCGCTCCCGTCCGACGCCGCGTTCGCCTTCGGCGGGGACGCTGAGGCCATGGCGTGGGCCTACGAGGGCGCCTGGCTGGCCTGCCGGCTCGTCGCCGACCGGTGGGGCGAGGCGGCGCTCGTACGGCTCTACGGGGACGCGGGCCACCAGCCCCTGCCCACCGCCCTGGACGGCGCACTGGGAACGGACCTGCCCGGACTGACGCGGGCCTGGCAGGAGGCCCTGCGGCACGAGCTCGGCTGACGTCGTCCGGTACGTTGGCAGCGATGCACAAGACGCTGATCGTGACCAACGACTTCCCGCCGCGCCCGGGCGGCATCCAGGCCTTCCTGCACAACATGGCACTGCGCCTCGACCCCGAGCGGGTCGTCGTCTACGCCTCCACCTGGAAGCACGGGCCCGAGGGCCGCGAGGCCACCGCCGCCTTCGACGCCGAGCAGCCCTTCACCGTGGTCCGCGACCGCACCACCATGCTGCTGCCGACCCCCCGGGTGACCCGCCGGGCGGTCTCCCTGCTGCGCGAACACGGCTGCGAGTCGGTGTGGTTCGGGGCGGCGGCCCCGCTGGGCCTGATGGGCCCGGCACTGCGCCGGGCAGGCGCGCGGCGGCTGGTGGCCACCACCCACGGGCACGAGGCGGGCTGGGCGCAGCTCCCGGCCGCGCGGCAGCTGCTGCGGCGGATCGGCGAGGGCACGGACACCCTGACCTACCTGGGGGAGTACACGCGCTCGCGCATCGCCTCGGCGCTCACGCAGCGGGCCGCCGACCGGATGGTCCAGCTCCCGCCGGGCGTGGACGAGAAGACCTTCCACCCCGGATCGGGCGGCGCCGAGGTCCGGGCCCGCCTCGGACTGAGCGACCGGCCGGTGGTCGTGTGCGTCTCGCGGCTGGTCCCGCGCAAGGGGCAGGACACGCTGATCGAGGGCATGCCGCGGATCCTGGCGGCCGTCCCGGACGCGGTGCTGCTGGTCGTGGGCGCAGGCCCGTACGAGGCGGACCTGCGCGCGCTGGCCGCGCGTACCGGGGTCGCGGACTCCGTGGTCTTCACCGGGGCCGTCCCCTGGGCGGAGCTGCCGGCCCACTACGGCGCCGGGGACGTCTTCGCGATGCCCTGCCGGACCCGGCGGGGCGGGCTGGACGTGGAGGGGCTCGGGATCGTGTACCTGGAGGCCTCGGCGACGGGCCTGCCGGTGGTCGCGGGCGACTCGGGCGGGGCGCCGGACGCGGTGCTCGACGGGGAGACCGGCTGGGTGGTCCGGGGCGGTGAGGCCGAGGAGGCCGCCGAGCGGATCGTCGCCCTCCTCCAGGACGCGGAGCTGCGGCGCCGGATGGGCGAGCGCGGGCGGGCCTGGGTCGAGGAGAAGTGGCGCTGGGACCTGCTCGCCGACCGCCTGCGCGAGCTGCTGTAGCCGCCGCGCGGGCCGGCGGCGGTGCCCGGCGCGGTCGCGCCATGTCCGACTGTCACTCACATGCGTGGCAGCACGGGTTATGGCCGGTTCGGCCGGATCCGCTCATCATGCGCCCATGACACCCAAGCTGACGCGCCGTCAATTCGGCCTCGCCGCACTCCAGACGGCCGCCGCCCTCGGATTCACCCGCATCGGGCTCTCCTCCGCGGCCGCCGTCGAACCCGCCGCCGCACAGTACGCCCCCGCCATCGTCGTCGGCTCCGGCTACGGATCGGCCGTCGCCGCGCTGCGCCTCGGGCAGGCCGGGGTGCGGACCGTCGTCCTCGAAATGGGGCGGCTGTGGGACACCCCCGGACCCGACGGCAAGGTCTTCCCCTCCACCTCCGCGCCCGACCAGCGCTCCATGTGGTTCCGCACCCGCACCGAGGCCCCGCTCGCGCAGTTCCTCTGGCTCGACGTCGTCAACCGGGACATCAGCCCGTACCCGGGAGTCCTGGACCGGGTGAACTACGGCGACATGTCGGTCTACGTCGGCCGCGGCGTCGGCGGCGGCTCCCTGGTCAACGCGGGATGTCGCCCACCCCGAAGCGCTCGTACTTCACCGAGGTGCTGCCCGGCGTCGACGCGGACGAGATGTACGGGACCTACTACCCGCGCGCCCGCGCCATGCTCGGCGTCAACGACATCGACCCCGCCTGGTTCGAGTCCACGGAGTGGTACCGCTTCGCCCGCGTCTCCCGCAAGCACGCCCGGAACACCGGCCTGAAGACCACCTTCGTGCCCAACGTCTACGACTTCGAGTACATGAAGCGCGAGGCCGCCGGCACGGCCACGAAGTCCGCCCTCGCCGGCGAGGTCATCTACGGCAACAACCACGGCAAGAAGAGCGTCGACAAGACCTACCTGGCCGCCGCCCTCGGCACCGGCAACGTCACCATCGAGACGATGCAGCGGGTGGTCGGCGTACGGACCGACCCGGCCGGCGGCTACGTCCTCACCGTGCTGACCAGCGACGTCACCGGACGGATCACCCAGCTCCGCGAACTGGGCTGCAGGCAGCTGTTCCTCGGCGCCGGAAGCCTCGGCACCACAGAGATCCTGCTGCGCGCCCGCGAGAAGGGCACCCTGCCCGGCCTCAGCGAGAAGGTCGGCCTCGGCTGGGGCCACAACGGCAACGTCATGACCGCCCGCGCCAACCACCTCTGGGACACGGTCGGCGCGAACCAGGCCACCATGCCGGCGATGGGCATCGACGACTGGGACAACGCGGCCAACCCCGTCTTCGCGGAGATCGCCCCGCTCCCGATGGGCATCGAGCACTGGATCTCGATGTACCTGGCCATCACCAAGAACCCGGAGCGCGGCCACTTCACCTACGACGCCGCCACCGACTCGGCGCGGCTCCAGTGGACCCGGGACCAGAACACCCCGTCCGTGGCCGCCGCCCGCAACCTCTTCGACCGCATCAACCGGAGGAACGTCACGATCTACCGCTACGACCTCTTCGGCGGCAACCGGCCCTTCGCCGACGACTTCACGTACCACCCGCTGGGCGGCTGCGTCCTCGGTGAGGCCACGGACGCCTACGGCCGGGCCAAGGGCTACCGGGGCCTGTACGTGGTCGACGGCTCGCTGGTGCCCGGCTCGCTGGGCGTGAACCCGTTCGTGACGATCACCGCGCTCGCCGAACGGAACGTGGAGCGGATCCTCGCCGAGGACCCGCGCTGACCACGTCCCGGCCGGCAGCGGCCCCTAACCCCGGTACAGGGCCTCGATCTCGTCCGCGAAGTCCTTCGCCACCACGTTCCGCTTGAGCTTCAGCGAGGGCGTGATGTGGCCCGACTCCTCCGTGAACTGGGAGGGCAGAATGCGGAATTTCCGCACCGATTCCGCCTTGGAAACCGCCGCGTTGCCGTCGTCGACGGCCTTCTGGACGGCGGCGATCAGCTCCGCGTCCTCGCGGAGCTCCGCCGCCGTCACCCCGGCCGGCTTGCCGTTCTCCGCGGCCCAGCGGCCCAGGAATTCCTCGTCGATGGTGACCAGCGCGGCCACGAACGGCCGCCCGTCGCCGACCACCATGCACTCCGCGACCAGCGCGTGCGCGCGGATCCGGTCCTCGATCACCGCGGGGGCGACGTTCTTGCCGCCCGCCGTGACGATGAGCTCCTTCTTGCGGCCTGTGATCGCGAGGTAGCCGTCCTCGTCGAGGGTGCCGACGTCGCCGGTGTGGAACCAGCCGTCGGTCAGCGCCTCGGCGGTGGCCGTCTCGTTCTTCCAGTACTCCTTGAAGACGTGCTCGCCGTGCAGCAGCACCTCGCCGTCGTCCGCGATGCGCACCACGGAGCCGGGCAGCGGCTGTCCGACCGTACCGATCTTCGTCTTGTCCCACGGGTTGAAGGCCGTGGCCGCGCAGGACTCGGTCAGGCCGTAGCCCTCCAGCACCGTGAAGCCGATGCCGCGGAAGAAGTGGCCGAGGCGTTCGCCCAGCGGGGCTCCGCCGGAGATCGCGTACTCGCCGCGGCCGCCGAGGACCGTGTGCAGCTTGCCGTAGACCAGCTTCGAGAAGATCTTGTGCTTGAGCTTGAGCCCGAAGGACGGGCCGCCGGGCGCGTCCAGCGCGCGGCTGTACGCGATCGCCGTCTCGGCGGCCGCGTCGAAGATCTTGCCCTTGCCGTCGGCCTGGGCCTTGGCGCGCGCCGAGTTGTAGACCTTCTCGAAGACGCGCGGCACACCGAGGATCAGGGTGGGCCGGAAGGACTGGAGCTCGTCGGTGAGGTTCTTGATGTCCGGTACGCAGCCCAGCCGGATCGGCGCCAGCACGGCCGCCACCTCCACCAGGCGCCCGAAGACGTGCGCGGCCGGCAGGAAGAGCAGCACGGAGCACTCGCCGGTGCGGAAGAGCGGGCTCAGGCGCTCCACCACGTTGCCGCACTCGGCGAAGAAGTTGCGGTGGGTCAGCACGCAGCCCTTGGGTCGGCCGGTGGTGCCCGAGGTGTAGACGATCGTGGCCGGGTCGTCCGCGTTCGCGAGGGCGCTGCGCGCGTCCACCTCGGCGTCGGTGACCCCGGCTCCGGCGGTCTTCAGCGTGGTCAGGGCGTCCTGGTCGATCTCCCAGACCTCGCGCAGCTCCGGCAGCCGGTCGCGCAGGGCGGCCACGTTCGCGCTGTGCGCCGGGCTCTCCGTGATGACGGCGACGGCGCCGGAGTCGCCGAGGATCCACTGGATCTGCTCGGCGGAGCTGGTCTCGTACACCGGGACCGTGACGGCGCCCGCGCTCCAGATCGCGAAGTCGAACAGCACCCACTCGTAACGGGTGCGGGAGATGAGGGCGACCCGGTCGCCGGGCTCGATGCCCGCGGCGATCAGGCCCTTGGCGGTGGCCCGCACCTCGGCGAGGAACTGCGTCGCGGTGACGTCCTGCCACCGGCCGTCGGCCTTGCGGCTCATGACGGCGGTGTCGGGATGCTGGGCGGCGTTGCGGCGGATGAGATCCGTCAGGTTCCCGTCCGAAGGGACCTCGTACAGGGCCGGAAGGCTGAACTCGCGCAAGACTGCTGCTCCTCTGGGCGCCATCGCCACCGTGTGGACCGACCGGACGTTACCCACCGGTAGTGGGTTCCGGATAGAGGGAACCGGCCAGATGTTCCGTGCGTCACATTCTGTACATCGCCCTCCATTGCCCAGACACCGCCAGGCCCGGAACCGCCCTGCCGACAGTAGTCGACGCGGTTCGAGACTCGGAAGTAACCGCAGGTCCGGCCGCCTCCGGGGCACCCTCTACCGGGGCCGGGCCCGCCACCCCTAGGGTGGCGGCATGGGTGGCACGAAGAGTCGTACGCGGGTCCACGTCGTCAGCGACGTCCACGGCAACACCGAGGCCCTGGCCCGGGCCGGCGAGGGCGCCGACGCGCTCATCTGCCTCGGTGACCTGGTGCTGTTCCTCGACTACGCCGACCACTCGCGCGGCATCTTCCCCGATCTGTTCGGCGTCGAGAACGCCGACCGGATCGTCGCCCTGCGCACCGCGAAGCGCTTCGCGGAGGCGAGGGAATTCGGCCGGAGCCTGTGGGACGGGCTGGACAGGGAGCGGCTGATCGAGGAAGCGGTACGCCGCCAGTACGCGCGGATGTTCGCCGCCTTCCCCAGTCCCACGTACGCCACCTACGGCAATGTCGACATGCCGGGTCTGTGGCCCGAGTACGCCGGACCCGGTACCACCGTGCTCGACGGGCAGCGCGTGGAGATCGGCGGCCGCGTCTTCGGCTTCGTCGGCGGGGGCCTGCCCACGCCGATGCGCACGCCCTACGAGATCGACGAGGACGAGTACGCCGCCAAGGTGGAGGCCCTCGGCGAGGTGGACGTGCTGTGCTCGCACATCCCGCCGGAGGTTCCCGAGCTCTGCTACGACACCGTCGCGCGCCGCTTCGAGCGGGGCAGCGAGGCCCTGTTGGCGGCCATCAGGCGGACCCGGCCGCGGTACGCGCTGTTCGGGCACGTCCACCAGCCGCTGGCGCGACGGGCCCGGATCGGCGGCACCGAGTGCGTCAACGTCGGCCACTTCGCGGCCACCGGGCGACCGTGGGCCCTGGAGTGGTGAGAGGCGCTGGAGTGGCGGGACCCGCACGCGCGGTAGCCTTCACGCGGCGGCCGGGGGCCGCCCGCACACTTGTCGAACACTCCCCGGAGGAGCGACCGCGATGGCGGAACACACCAGCTCTAGCATCACGATCGAGGCCGCGCCGGCCGACGTCATGGCCGTGATCGCCGACTTCGCCCGCTACCCCGAGTGGACCGGCGAGGTGAAGGAGGCCGAGGTACTGGCCACCGACGCCGAGGGCCGCGCCGCGAAGGTCCGGCTGCTGCTGGACGCGGGCGCGATCAAGGACGACCACACCCTCGCCTACAGCTGGAAGGGCGCGGACGAGGTCAGCTGGACCCTGGACAAGTCCCAGATGCTGCGGCAGCTGGACGGCTCCTACCGGCTGGCGGCCCTGGAGGGCGGGCGGCACACGGAGGTCACCTACCAGCTGACCGTGGACGTCAAGATCCCGATGCTGGGCATGATCAAGCGCAAGGCCGAGAAGGTCATCATCGACCGGGCGCTGGCCGGCCTGAAGAAGCGGGTCGAGGCCAGCTCCTCCTGACGGACCCCGCCCCGGACGCGTCGCGCACGGCGCGTCCGGACCCGGACGCGTCCAGAACGAGGAAGGCCCCGCACCACATGCCGCAGACCCTGCTGATCACCGGGCCCGGTGGGGCCGGGCGGACCACCGTCGCCGCCGCCACCGCGCTCGCCGCGGTGCGGGACGGGCGGCGGGTGTCCCTGCTGTCCGCCGAGGACCCCCTGCGCGGGGCCCCCGCCCCCGAGGGGCTGCGCCTCGCCCGGATCGACTCCGGCGCGGAGTTCCGGACCGAGCTGGCCGCCCTCCAGGACCGCGGCGCCGCCTTCATCGGCATGCTCGGCGGCCGCCCGCTCGGCGCCGAGGAGATCACCGAACTGCCCGGCGCCGAGCAGTTCTCCCTGCTCCGCGCCCTGCGCCGGGCGGCCTCCGCCCCCGGCACCGACCTCGTCGTCGTGGACATGCCCCCGCTGCACCAGGCGCTGACCACCCTCGCCCTCCCCGCCCAGCTGCGCCGCTACCTCGCCCGGCTGCTCCCCGCCGAACGGCAGGCGGCCCGCGCGCTGCGCCCCGTACTGGCCCAGCTCGCCGGGTTGCCGCAGCCCGCGCAGTGGCTCTACGAGGCCGCCGCCCGCTGGGACGAGGAGCTGGCCGCCGTCCAGGCCGTCGTGGAGGCCCGCACCACCGCCGTCCGGCTGGTCGCCGAACCCGGACCCGCCGCCGACGCCGCCCTGCGCACCGGGGTGCTCGGCCTCGCCCTGCACGAGCTGCGCGTCCACGACCTCGTCGCCAACCGGCTCGTGCCGCGGGACTCCGCCGACCCCTGGGTGGCCGGGATCGCGGCGGCGCAGCGGTCCTTCCTGGACGCATGGGAGCGGGTGGTGCCCGTCGTCGGGGCGGCGCACCTGGGCCGTGACCCGTGGGGCCCCGACGGCCTGGCCCCCCTCGCCTCCGCCGACGGCATGGCCCCGGCCCCGGGGACCGGCGACGGGGCGGGCTGGAGCGTCGAGGACCGGCTCGCCGAGGACGGGATCCTCGTCTGGGCGGTCCCGCTGCCCCGGGCCCGCAAGGACGAGCTGGACCTCGTCCGGCGCGGGGACGAGCTGCTGCTCGCGGTGGGCCCGTACCGCAGGATCGTTCCGCTGCCCTCGGCCCTGCGCCGCTGCGCCGTCTCCGGCGCCGCCCTCGACGACGGCGTCCTGCGCGTCCGCTTCACCCCCGACCCGCAGCTGTGGCCCCGCGCGCGCTGAGGCCCGTACCACCGTTCGGGTACCGTCGGAAGTAGCCAGTACCGCACGTTCCGCCGCCGCAGGAGAGTCCGCCATGAGCGAGGCCACCGACCGCCCCACCGACGACGCCTGGGCGCAGGCCTGTGCCGAGGACCTCGCCGCCGAGCAGGAGCGCCGTCGCGCGGCGCGGGAGGGCGCGGGAGCCGGGCGGGGCAGTGGCACCGGGACGGCCGCCGAGGAGCTGTTCAAGCTGTTCGAGGCCGTCGCCGACAAGGTCTCCTCCCTGGACAACCCGCTCCTCGGCGCCGCCGCCCAGGGCGCCGTGCGCCAGTTCGTCAACCAGGCGAAGACCGCCGCCAAGCCCGTCGTCGAGCGCAACCCCGAGGTCTTCGGCCACCTCGCCGCGGCCGGATCCGAGCTGCTCGCCGCCTACCGCTCGGCGGTCGAGGGCCACGAGCGCCGCTGGACCCGCGACCAGCCGCCCGCCCCGCGGGGGCCCGCCGCAGGGCCCGCCGGAGGAGACGGCGCAGGGGACGGCCGGGGCGACGACGAGGGCCCCGATTCCGGGCCGGCCGAGCGGATCGATCTCGACTGAACCTCCGCCGGCCCCGTGTACGGTTGGCCGTGGCGGGGTTTGACCGGAAACCGAGGGACTAATGGGACTCACCATCGGCGTCGACATCGGCGGCACGAAGATCGCGGCCGGCGTGGTCGACGAAGAGGGCACCATCCTTGAGACGTACAAGGTGCCCACCCCGCCGACGGCGGACGGAGTGACGGAGGCGATCTGCGCAGCCGTGTCCGAGGTCAGCAGCAACCACACCATCGACGCCGTCGGCATCGGCGCCGCCGGATACGTGGACGACAAGCGCGCCACCGTGCTCTTCGCGCCGAACATCAACTGGCGCCACGAGCCGCTGAAGGACAAGGTCGAGCAGCGCATCGGCCTCCCGGTCGTCGTCGAGAACGACGCGAACTGCGCGGCCTGGGGCGAGTACCGCTTCGGCGCGGGCCAGGGCCACGAGGACGTCATCTGCATCACGCTCGGCACCGGTCTGGGCGGCGGCATCATCATCGGCAACAAGCTGCGCCGCGGACGCTTCGGCGTCGCCGCCGAGTTCGGCCACATCCGGGTCGTCCCCGACGGCCTGCTGTGCGGCTGCGGCAGCCAGGGCTGCTGGGAGCAGTACGCCTCCGGCCGTGCCCTCGTCCGCTACGCCAAGCAGCGCGCCAACGCCACCCCCGAGAACGCGGCCCTCCTGCTCGCCCTCGGCGACGGCACCGCCGAGGGCATCGAGGGCAAGCACATCAGCGAGGCGGCCCGGCAGGGCGACCTGGTGGCCGTCGACGCCTTCCGCGAGCTGGCCCGCTGGGCCGGCGCGGGCCTCGCCGACCTGGCCTCCCTCTTCGACCCGTCGGCGTTCATCGTCGGCGGCGGGGTCTCGGACGAGGGCGACCTCGTCCTCGACCCGATCCGCAAGTCCTTCAAGCGCTGGCTGGTCGGCGGCGCCTGGCGCCCGCACGCGCAGGTCCTGGCCGCGCAGCTCGGCGGCGAGGCCGGGCTCGTCGGCGCCGCGGACCTGGCCCGCCAGGGCTGATCCTTTCGCATGACCGCCCGTCGCGCCCTGGGGGGAGCGGCGGGCAACTGCGTAAGTTGCCTGGCATGTTGCCGAAGTCTGTTACGGAGCCCGACGGTTCTGCCGTGATCCGGGCACTCAGCTACAACGTCCGCTCCCTGCGCGACGACGAGGAGGCGCTGGCCCGGGTCATCCGGGCCTGCGCGCCCGACCTGGTCTTCGTCCAGGAAGCCCCGCGGTTCTTCCGGTGGCGCAAGCACGCCGCCCGGCTGGCCGCCAAGACCGACCTCGTGGTGCTGAGCGGCGGAGCGACGGCCGCCGGTCCGCTGCTGATGTGCTCCCTCCGGGCCTTCGTGGAGCGGACCGAGGACGTCCTGCTGCCCCTGACCCCCGGACTGCACCGGCGGGGCTTCGCGACCGCCGTGGTCCGCTTCGGGGCGGCGAGGGTCGGGGTCGTCAGCGCGCACCTGTCCCTGGACCGTGCGGAACGGTCCGCTCAGGCGGGGATGCTGGCCGAACGGGCCGCCGCACTGGGGGCACCGCACGCGATCGTGGCCGCCGACGTGAACGAAGCCCCCGGGGGGCCGGCCTTCGGGCGGCTGACCGAGACCCTGCGGGACTGCTGGACGGTGGCCCCGTGGGGCGGCGCCGACACCTTCCCGGCGGTGGCGCCGGACCGCCGCATCGACGCCGTCTTCGCCTCGGCGGGGGTGGAGGTGCTGGCGTGCGGTGTTCCCGAGGGGCTGGCCGGGGTGACACCCCGCGACCTCCACACGGCCACGGACCACCTCCCGGTCCTGGCCACCCTGCGCCTCCCGGCCACCCCGTGAGCCCGTGACCCCGGAGGGGCGGTCCGTGCCCGCCGGTGCGGGGGGCGGCCCCGGACCCCCGCGCCTCACACGCCGGCGGGCCGGGTCCTGCGGACCGGGGCCGGATGCCGACCGGCGGCGGCCGGATCGCCCCCGGGGCGATTCCAGCCCCGCCGGGGCCGAGCCGTGCGAGCGGCGCGTCGGAGGATCAGACCACCGCGCCGCGGCCCGGGTCGTCGTCCTCGTCGTCGTCCTGCGACATCCGGGCCACCAGGGTGGCGAAGCCGCCCAGGAAGCCGCCGATGCCCAGGGTGGTCAGCCACCAGGTCATGTCCCACTGCAGCAGCACCGCGAGGAGCAGCAGCACCGGCCCGCCCACCACCGCGAGCCACGCGAACTTGGCCGTCGTGTCCGCGGGCGGCAGCTCCGGCTCCGGGGGGACGAAGTGGCCCTCGTCGTCCTTCGGCTCCGCCGGCGCGTGGTCCCGCGGCCCCGGCGCGGCGGCGGGGGAGCCCGTCCCCACGCCCGGCGCGAAGGTGACCGAGCTGCCGAGCGCCGGAGGCTCCGATCCCGATCCCGGCTCCGGCTCCGGCTTCGGGGGCGCCTTCGGATCCCGCTCCGTCACCGGAGGCACCGCCTTGACGTCCTCCTCCGGCAGCATCAGGTTCTCGATCGGCCGGAACGGCCTCGCCCCCGGCGGGTCCGGCGGCTCCTGCCCGTACCCGGCGACGATCGCGGCCCACGCCGCTTCCTCGTCCAGCGGGGGGACACCCCCCGAGGACTCCTCGTGCTCAGCCACCGCTGGCCGCCCCCTCCCTGCCGACGCTCTCCGCGAGCCGCCCGACGAACGCATAGCTGTCCGCGAAGATCCGCTCCGCGTCGTAGTCCAACGTCGCGACGTGGTAGCTCTGTTCCAGCAGGGTCTCGGTGACGTCCGTCGAGGAGATCCGCGACAGGATCCGCGCCGAGTCCACCGGCGGCACGACGTGGTCCTGCGGGCTGTGCAGCAGCAGCACCGGCTGCGTCACCTGCGGCAGCTCGGCGTCCACCAGCCGGAAGAGCTGGCGCAGCGAGTCGGCGGCCCGGGTCGGGACCCGGTCGTAGCCGACCTCCTCCGAGCCCGGCTTCGCGATGTCGCTGGCGATGCCCGGCGTCGACCGGATGACGTGCTTGACCAGCGGAAGGGCGACGGCGAGCGGGTCGTGGACCTTGTTCGCCGGGTTGACGAGGACGATCCCGCTGATCGAGTCCCCGTGCTTGGCGGCCAGCCGCAGGGTCAGCGCGCCGCCCATGGACAGCCCGAAGACGAAGACCTGCTCGCACCGGTCCAGGAGCTCCCGCAGCGCGCGGTCGACCTCGGCGTACCAGTCCTGCCAGCCGGTGAGCTGCATGTCCTGCCAGCACGTACCGTGTCCCGGCAGCAGCGGCAGGGAGACCGTCAGCCCGCGCGCGGCCAGGTGGTCGGCCCAGGGGCGCAGGGACTGCGGGGAGCCGGTGAAACCGTGGCAGAGGAGGACGCCGACCTCTCCGCCCTCGTGGCGGAACGGCTCGGCTCCAGGGAGGACGGGCACCAGGGTCTCCTAGGTCATGAGGGGTTGGCGGGTGCGTTGCTCTGTGTGACTTCACCGTACGCGACCGGGGTGGTACCGACCAGGGTCGTCGGGCCGCTCCGGGCGGAGCCAGGGGTTAAGGTCTGTTCGACAGACACAGGAAGGCTTTCGAGTTGATCTACGGCGCAATGAAGTTCTCCATCGGCGGGTCCCTGAAGCTTGCGTTCAGGCCGTGGGTGGAGGGCCTCGAGAACATTCCCGCGGAGGGGCCGGCGATCCTCGCGAGCAACCACCTGTCCTTCTCCGACTCCTTCTTCCTGCCCGCGGTGCTGGACCGGAAGGTGACCTTCATCGCGAAGGCGGAGTACTTCACCTCCCCGGGGGTCAAGGGCAAGCTGACGGCGGCCTTCTTCAAGGGCGTCGGCCAGCTCCCGGTGGACCGCTCCGGCGCGCGCGGTGCGGGCGAGGCCGCCATCAAGAGCGGCATCGAGGTCATCGAACGCGGAGAGCTGTTCGGTATCTACCCCGAGGGGACGCGTTCACCCGACGGTCGGCTCTACCGGGGCAAGCCTGGCGGCCTGGCCCGGGTGGCGCTCGCCACCGGCGCCCCCGTGATCCCGGTCGCGATGATCGACACCGAGAAGATCCAGCCGCCCGGCAAGGTCGTCCCGAAGCTGATGCGTCCGGGCATCCGGATCGGCAAGCCGCTGGACTTCAGCCGCTACCAGGGGATGGACGGGGACCGCTTCATCCTCCGTTCCGTGACCGACGAGGTCATGTACGAGATCATGAAGCTCTCCGGCCAGGAGTACGTGGACATCTACGCCACCGCCGCGAAGCGCCAGATCGCCGACGCGGAGAAGGCCGCCAAGGCCGAGAAGGCGGACAAGGGCGACAAGGCCGGGCAGTAGGACGGGCGGGCGGCGGTGCCGCCCGACCGGGGGTGGGGGAGATGGCGAAGCGCGAGCGCGTCGTGCGCATGTCGGTCGAGCAGCCGCTGTGGCAGGCCCTGACGGCCTACCGGCTGCTCACCATGGTCTACGCGGTGCTGCTGTTCGCCTCCGCGTACAGGAAGTTCGACCAGCCCTGGACGGCGGCCGGCTACCTCGCCGTCCTCGCCGTCTGGACCGTGGCCACCCGGCGCAAGCCGGCCGGCGCCGCGTCCTGCACCCGCCGGTTCCTCGTCGCCGACCTCACCGTCGCCCTGGTGGGCGTCCTGCTCACCCCGCTCGCCGACACCCACGCCCGGATCGCCGCGGGCGGCCCGACCCTCCCCAGCATCTGGACGGCCGGTTCGGTCCTCGCCTTCGCCCTCAAGGGCGGCTGGCGCTGGGCCGGGGTCGCCTCGACCTTGGTGGCCGTCGCCAACATCGTCATCCACGGCGGCGACCCCACCCGGGACACCCTGCACAACGTCCTGCTGGTCTGGGTGGCCTCCATAGCCCTCGGCTACGTCATCGAGGTCGCCCGCGCCAGCGAGGCGACCCTCGCCCGGGCCCTGGAGATCGAGGCCGCCACCCGCGAGCGCGAACGCCTCGCCCGCGACATCCACGACGGGGTCCTCCAGGTCCTCGCCATGGTCCAGCGGCGCGGCACCGAGCTGGGCGGCGAGGCCGCCGAGCTCGGCCGGATGGCGGGCGAGCAGGAGGTGGCGCTGCGCACCCTGGTCTCCAGCGGGCTGGTGCACCCCTCGCGGGTCTCGCGCGACGGGTCGCTGGGCGCGCTGGTGGACACGTACGAGGTGGAGGAGCCCGGCTCCTCCGACGAGGGCGAGCTGGACCTGCGCTCCCTGCTCGCCCCGCACGCCGGTTCCCGGGTCAGCTTCGCCGAGCCGGGCGCCCCGGTGCCGCTGCCGGTGCCCGCCGCGCGGGAGCTGGCCGCGGCGGTCGGGGCGGCCCTGGACAACGTCCGCAAGCACGCCGGGGAGGGCGCCCGCGCCTGGATCCTGGTCGAGGACTGGGGGGACGAGGTGATCGTGACCGTACGGGACGACGGTCCGGGCATCCCGGCCGGCCGGCTCGACCAGGCGGCCGGCGAGGGACGGATGGGCGTGGCCCTGTCCATCCGCGGACGGCTGCGCGAGCTCGGCGGCAGCGCCGAGCTGGTGTCCGTCCCCGGACAGGGCACCGAAGTGGAACTGAAAGTACCGAGGGGGACAACCCAGTGACCGAGCCGAACGACCTCCACGAGATCAAGGTGATGGTCGTCGACGACCATCCGATGTGGCGGGACGCGGTCGCCCGCGACCTGGCCGCCGCCGGGTTCGACGTCGTGGCCACCGCCGGGGACGGACCGGAGGCCGTGCGCCGGGCCCGTGCCGCCGGCCCGGGGGTGCTGGTCCTGGACCTCAACCTGCCGGGCATGCCGGGCGTGCGGGTCTGCAAGGAGCTCGTCGGCGCCGATCCCGCGCTGCGCGTGCTCGTCCTGTCGGCCAGCGGGGAGCACGCGGACGTGCTGGAGGCGGTCAAGTCCGGGGCCACCGGCTACCTGCTGAAGTCCGCCGGGGCACAGGAGCTGATCGACGCGGTGCGCCGCACCGCGGCCGGCGACCCCGTGTTCACCCCCGGCCTGGCCGGCCTGGTCCTCGGCGAGTACCGGCGCCTGGCCACCGTCCCGGCGCCCGCCGCCGACGAGCCCAAGGCCCCGCAGCTGACCGACCGGGAGACCGAGGTGCTGCGGCTGGTGGCCAAGGGGCTCTCGTACAAGCAGATCGCGGAGCGGCTGGTGATCTCCCACCGCACGGTGCAGAACCACGTGCAGAACACCCTGGGCAAGCTCCAGCTGCACAACCGGGTGGAGCTCGTCCGGTACGCGATCGAGCGCGGGCTCGACGACGCCGACGCATAACGGGTGACACCGGTCGTACGTACTTCCCCGTACGAGTGAACACGCGTACGCAACGCCCCGTACTTTCACCGGAATTGGTCCCTCCAGGGCCCTTGTCGTGACCTGCGTCACCACTAGCGTGACCGTCATGGCGAAGGGAGATTCCATGAAGGTCGGAGTGCTCACGGGCGGCGGCGACTGCCCCGGGCTCAACGCGGTGATCAGGGCGGTCGTCCGCAAGGGCACGCAGGAGTACGGATACGGGTTCGTCGGCTTCAAGGACGGCTGGCGGGGACCGGTCGAGGGGGACACCGTCCCGCTCGGCATCCCCGCCGTCCGCGGGATCCTGCCCCGCGGCGGCACCATCCTCGGTTCCTCGCGCACCAACCCGTTCAAGACGGAGAACGGCGTACGGGCCATCAAGGAGAACCTCGCCAAGTTCGAGGTCGACGCGCTCATCGCGATCGGCGGCGAGGACACCCTGGGCGTGGCCGCCCGGCTGCACGCGGAACACGGCATCCCCTGCGTGGGCGTGCCCAAGACCATCGACAACGACCTCTCGGCCACCGACTACACCTTCGGCTTCGACACGGCCGTCGGCATCGCGACCGAGGCCATCGACCGGCTGCACACCACCGCCGAGTCCCACATGCGGGTCCTCGTCGTCGAGGTGATGGGCCGGCACGCCGGCTGGATCGCCCTGCACTCGGGCCTGGCGGGCGGTGCCAACGTCATCCTCATCCCCGAGCAGCGCTTCGACGTGGACCAGGTCTGCGCCTGGGTGACCTCCCGCTTCAAGGCGAGCTACGCGCCGATCGTGGTGGTCGCGGAGGGCGCGATGCCCACCGACGGGGAGATGGTCCTCAAGGACGCCACCACGGACTCCTTCGGGCACGTCCGGCTCTCGGGCGTCGGCGAATGGCTGGCCAAGGAGATCGAGGCGCGCACCGGCAAGGAGGCCCGCACGACGGTCCTCGGGCACATCCAGCGCGGCGGTACCCCGAGCGCCTTCGACCGCTGGCTGGCCACCCGCTTCGGGCTGCACGCGATCGACGCGGTGCGCGACGGGGACTTCGGCACGATGGTCGCGCTGAAGGGGACGGACATCGTCCGCGTGCCGATCGCGGAGGCCACCGCGAAGCTCAAGACGGTCGATCCCGCGCTGTACGAGGAGGTCGGGGTCTTCTTCGGCTGAGGGCTGCCGAGCCTTCCGGCGCCGCCGGACCACGGGTCGTATCGTGACGAACGACCCATGGTCCGACTGGTTCGACGTACGGGAGCACGCGTGGAGATCCTGGCCTTCGGAGTGACCGCCGACGAGAAGCCGCTCCTGGAGCGGGCTTTCGCCGGACACCACGAGGTCCGCTGTCTCGACGTCTTCCTGAGCGAGGACACCGCCCCCATCGCCGCCGGCTACGAGATCGTCTCCTCCAGCGTGAACGCGGACCTCGGCGCCAGGGTCCTGAACGCGCTGTCCGCCGGCGGGACGAAGATGATCGCCCAGCGGTCGACGGGCTTCAACAACATCGACCTGGACGTGGCCCGCCGGCTCGGCATGACCGTGGGCCGCGTCTCGTACTACTCCCCCCACTCCGTGGCCGAGTTCGCCTGGACCCTGGCGTTGGCCGTCAACCGCAAGGTCGTGCGGGCGGCCATCCGCACCCGCGACTTCGACTTCCGGCTGAACGGGCTGATGGGCCGCGACTTCCACGGCCGTACGGCGGGGATCCTCGGCACCGGCAAGATCGGCGAGGCCTTCGCCCGGATCGCCCACGGCTTCGGGATGGGCCTCCTGGGCTGGGACGTCGCCCGGAACCCGGCCTGCCTGGAGCTGGGCATGACGTACGTGGACAAGGAGGAGCTCCTCGCCCGGTCCGACCTGATCAGCCTGCACGTGCCCCTGCTGGAGTCCACGCACCACCTGATCGACGCGGCCGCCCTGAAGGCCATGCGCGACGACGCGATCCTCGTGAACTCCAGCCGGGGAGGCCTGATCGACACCGCCGCCCTGGTCGACGAGCTGAGGGCGGGCCGCTTCACCGGGATCGGCCTCGACGTGTACGAGGCGGAGGCCGGGGTGTTCTTCCTCGACAAGTCCCTCGAAGCCGTCGAGGACGACACCCTGGCCCGGCTGGTCACCTTCCCGCACGTCGTGGTGACCAGCCACCAGGCCTACTACACGGCCGACGCCGTCGGGCAGATCATCGACACCACCGTCCGCAACGTCGCCGACTACCTGGCCGGCCGCCGCTCCGAGAACACGCTGGTGCCGTCCGCCTGACCGGGCCGCCCGATCCGGCCGGCCGGGCCGGGCCGGGCCGGGTCAGGCCGGGGTCATGACCCCCGTCAGCAGGTCCCGGACCAGGTCCGCGCCCCGCAGGGTGAGCACCGACTCCGGGTGGAACTGCACGCCCGCGACCCCGCTCGCGGCCGACCGCAGGGCGTGCACCTCGCCGGTCTGCGGATCCCGGGCGACCTCGACCCCCTCGCCGGCCAGGCGTACGGCCAGCTCGTCGGAGCAGTGCGCGGTGTAGGTGTTGTAGAAGCCCACCACCTCCTCGGCCCCGAAGAGGCCGATCCGCGTCTGCGCCCCCTGCGCGGGCTCCGCCTTGCGGACCAGCGGCAGCCCCAGTTCGGCGGCCAGCAGCTCGTGGCCCAGGCAGACGCCCAGGATCCCGCCCCGGTGGGAGGCCAGCAGCTCCCCGGCCAGGGCGCGCAGCATCCGCATCTTCGGGTCGCCGGACTCCGCCGGGTTGCCCGGACCCGGGCCGAGGACGACCGGGCCCTCCCACGCCAGGGCCGCGGCCCGCAGGCCGGGGTCGTCGTAGCGGCGTACGGTCACCTCCAGCCCGGTGACCCGCAGCAGGTGGGCCAGCATCGCGGTGAAGGTGTCCTCCCCGTCGACCACCAGCGCGTGGCCGGTCAGCGACGCGGGCTGCTCCTGCATCCGGAGCCAGAACGGCGCGAGACCGGCCCGCCGGGCCGCCAGCGCGGCCTGGACCCGGGGGTCGTCGGCCAGCCGGGTCCCCTCGAAGGCCGGGCGGGGCGCCGCCTCCCGCACGCCGAGGGCGGCCAGCACCCCGGCGGCCTTGGCGTGGGTCTCCGCCACCTCGCCGTGCGGGTCGGAGTGGCGCACCAGGGTGGCGCCGACCGGCACCCGCAGGGTCCCGTCCGGGGCGATGTCGGCGGTGCGGATCAGGATGGGGGAGTCCAGGGTCTGGCCGCCGGAGGGGTCCAGGCCGAGGAGGGCCAGAGCGCCCGCGTAGTAGCCGCGGCCGCCGCTCTCGTGGCGCTCGATCACGCGGCAGGCGTTCTGCACGGGGGAGCCCGTCACGGTCGCCGCGAACATGGTCTCCCGCAGCACCTCCCGGACGTCCAGCGAGGAGCGTCCGCGCAGCTCGTACTCGGTGTGCGCGAGGTGGGACATCTCCTTCAGCCGCGGTCCGACGACGGCCCCGCCCATGTCGCCGACGGTGCACATCATCTTGAGCTCCTCGTCGACCACCATCGACAGCTCCTCGGTCTCCTTGCGGTCCCCGAGGAAGGCGAGGAGCGACTCGGCGGTCGGACCCCCGGCGGGATAGCGGTAGGTGCCGCTGATCGGGTTCATCACGACGGTGCGGCCGGACATCCGCACGTGGACCTCCGGGCTCGCCCCGACGAGGGTCCGCTCCCCGGTGTGCACGACGTACGTCCAGTACGCGCCCCGCTCGCCCTCCAGCAGCCGCCGGAACAGGGCGAGCGCGTCGGCCCGGCCGAAACCGTCGATCCGGCCCCCGTACGTCCGCCGGATCACGAAGTTCGCGCCCTCGCCGCGCCCGATCTCGTCGCGGATCACGCGCTCGACGGTGGCCGCGTAGTCCTCGTCGGTGACGTCGAAGCCGCCGTCCTCGACCCGCACGTCGTGGCCGGGCAGCGCCGCCAGCGCCGCCGCGAGGGGGATCTCGTAGGCCTCCTCGGCGGTCAGCACGCTCAGCGGCGTGCCGTCGTCGCGCACGTCGAAGCCGCGCTCGCGGATCTGCCGGAAGGGCACGAGGGCGAGGGTGGGCAGGTCGCGGACCGGCAGGTCGGCCAGCCGGGCGGCCTCGTGCACCGGCCCGATCAGCACCTCGACGGTGTCGTGGTCACGGCCCGGGGTGCGCCGGCGGAGCAGCGCGAACGGCGGGCAGGACTCGTCGAGGAGCCGGCTCGGGTCGAAGGGGCCGTCCTGGGAGCGGGGGACCCGCAGCGGTGAATCCTGGGACTGGGGCATGGTGTGGGCGTCCTTCCGGTGGATCCGCGGCCTGCGGATCCGGTGGCTTGTCGGCGGGAGGGACGGCCCGGTCGCGCGAACGCGAAAGGCCGCCCCTCGGGGCGGCCTTTCGCGTCGCTCGTGTCAGTGGGTACGCACGAGGGGTGGGCCGCCGGGAGCGGGCCACCACCAGTTCTGGTCGGAGTGTGCGTACATGCGAGGCACCCTAGCCCAAGCGGACGGGATCCCGCTGCATCCGTTCTATACCGACATGTGAACCATGGATTCCGTTCATTTTCGCGGCCCGTACCTTCGAGCGACACCGTCTCACCAGGTGGGCGCGGGGCCGGACGGGACGTGTGACGCCGTAATGTGTACGAGGTGACCGTGAACGCTGAAACCCAAGCCCCCGCCCATCAGGCGACCTGGCGAGACCTTCCCGCGGCGCAGCAGCCTTCGTACCCCGATGCCGAGGCACTGCGCGCTGTCGTCGCGGACCTCGAGTCGTATCCTCCCCTCGTATTCGCGGGTGAGTGCGACCAGCTGCGCGCCCGTCTGGGAGCCGTCGCCAAGGGCGAGGCGTTCCTGCTCCAGGGCGGCGACTGYGCCGAGGCCTTCGACGCCGTGTCCGCCGACCACATCCGCGCCAAGCTGAAGACGCTGCTCCAGATGAGCGCCGTCCTGACGTACGCGGCCTCCGTGCCCGTCGTCAAGGTCGGCCGCATCGCCGGCCAGTACTCCAAGCCGCGCTCCAAGGACACCGAGACCCGCGACGGCGTCACCCTGCCGACCTACCGCGGTGACTCCGTCAACGGCTTCGCCTTCACCGAAGAGGCCCGGATCCCGGACCCCGAGCGGCTGAAGCGCATGTACCACGCCTCCGCCTCGACGCTGAACCTGGTGCGCGCCTTCACCACCGGCGGTTACGCCGACCTGCGCCAGGTGCACGCCTGGAACCAGGACTTCGTGAAGTCCTCCCCCTCCGGGCAGCGCTACGAGCAGCTCGCGCGGGAGATCGACAACGCGCTGAACTTCATGAAGGCCTGCGGCACCGACCCGGCCGAGTTCAAGGCGGTGGAGTTCTACGCCTCCCACGAGGCGCTGCTCCTCGACTACGAGGGCGCGCTGACCCGTACGGACTCGCGCACCGGCAAGCTGTACGACACCTCGGGCCACATGGTCTGGATCGGTGAGCGCACCCGCCAGCTGGACCACGCGCACATCGAGTTCTGCTCGCAGATCGCCAACCCGATCGGCATCAAGCTCGGCCCCACCACCACGGTGGACGAGGCGCTCACCTACATCGACCGCCTGGACCCCGAGCGCGAGCCCGGCCGGCTGACCTTCGTCGTCCGCATGGGCGCCGACAAGGTCCGCGAAAAGCTCCCGGAGCTGGTCGAGAAGGTCACCGCGTCCGGTGCGACCGTCGCCTGGGTCACCGACCCGATGCACGGCAACACCTTCGAGGCGGCCTCCGGCCACAAGACGCGCCGCTTCGACGACGTGCTCGACGAGGTCAAGGGCTTCTTCGAGGTCCACAAGGCCCTGGGCACCCACCCGGGCGGCATCCACGTCGAGCTCACCGGTGACGACGTCACCGAGTGCGTGGGCGGCGGCGACGAGATCTTCGTCGACGACCTGCACCAGCGCTACGAGACGGCCTGCGACCCGCGCCTGAACCGCAGCCAGTCCCTGGACCTGGCGTTCCTGGTCGCCGAGATGTACCGCGATCAGTAAGTGGCTTCCTACGACGATGGGGCGCGGATCGATGTGATCCGCGCCCCATCGTCGTATCCGGGTCTTTCAGGCGACCCGCGGTTTGGGTACGGTTAGGTAAGCCTCACCGAATGGGGATGGCTCGCAGAACCGTTCCGCACCAGGGAGGTGAACCGCGTGTACGTCTGCTCTTGCTTCGGGATCACCGACAAGCAGGTCAAGGAACACGCGGCTGCCGGGGCCTGCACCCCGCGCCAGATCGCCTCGGCCACCAAGGCCGGCACCGACTGCGGCTCCTGCGTGCGCACCATCCAGGGCCTCCTCGGCCGCGGTGCCTGCCCGCGCCGGGAGCTGCTGGAGAAGGGTGACGGGGCGGCGGTCCTGGCGGCCGACTCGCGGCTCGTTCCCGCGATCGCGGCCGGCTCCGAGCCTGCGCCCGAGCCCGCGCTCGCCGAAGCGGCCTAGCTCTCCGGCTGCTCGATCAGCTGGGCGATGTAGAGCGGCTCGCCGATGCTCTCGATGAGCTCCAGCTGGGTGTCGAGGTAGTCGATGTGGTGCTCCTCGTCCTCCAGGATCTCCTCGAAGAGCCGGGCGGACGTGACGTCGCCCTTTCCGCGCATGACCTCGATGCCCCGCTTGAGGCGGTCGATGGCCTCGACCTCGACCTGCCGGTCGGCCTGGAACATCTCCGTGAGCGTCTGGCCGACGCGCACGTGGAAGAGGCGCTGGTAGTTCGGCAGACCGTCGAGCATCAGGATGCGCTCGGTGATCTTGTCCGCGTGCTTCATCTCGTCGATGGATTCGGCGCGCGTGTAGTGGGCGAGCTTCGTCCAGCCCTTGTTGTCCTGGATGCGGTAGTGCAGCCAGTACTGGTTGATGGCCGTGAGCTCGCCGGTCAGCTGCTCGTTGAGAAACTCAAGGACCTCGGGGTCGCCCTGCATCGCAGAGGCTCCTTCCAAGCAATGTCAGCTAGGTGACTGGGCAGGTGCGCGCATCTTTGCACCGCCACCCGGGAGCGTCCAGTAAGTGCCTCCTTAGTGGGAGTTGCTGCGACTTGCCCGAATAGGGCCGGAGCTGGTCGTGACCACCCCGCCGCGTCTGTCACCATGGAGACATGGGTCAGCCGGAAAGCCGGGAATCTCCGGGAGCAGAGCAGTTCGAGCTCCCCCCGGGGCAGCGGTTGCAGAGGGGCTGGCCGGTCACCCACTACGGTCCCGTGCCCAAGTTCAAGCCGGAGCGCTGGGAGTTCCGCGTCTTCGGCGCCACGGCCGACGGTGAGAAGCACTGCTGGAACCACGAGGACTTCGCGGCCCTGCCGTTCGACTCGGTGGTCGCCGACCTGCACTGCGTCACCAAGTTCAGCATGCCGGGCGCCGAATGGGGCGGTGTCATGGCGCGCACCGTGCTGGCGCTGGCCCCGCCGGCGCCGCAGGTCACGCACGTGATGGTGTGGGCCGAGTACGGCTTCAGCTCCAACCTGAGACTTGCCGATTTCGCCTCCGACCGGACCGTCTTCGCCACCCACATGGGCGGCGAACTGCTGACGGCCGAGCACGGTTTCCCGGTGCGGCTGGTGGTCCCGCACCTCTACGCGTGGAAGGGCCCCAAGTGGGTCCGCGGCATCGAGTACATGACCGCGGACCGCCGGGGGTTCTGGGAGGAGCGGGGCTACCACAACATCGGCGACCCCTGGCGCGAGCAGCGCTACTCCTACCAGGAGGAACCGGGCGACGGCCCCGAGCTCTAGGCCCTGCCGGGCCTAGTGGTACTGGTGGACGACCGCGTGGCCCTTGCCGCGGCCGATCATCCACTTGTTGACCGGGGTGGTCACGACGAAGGCCAGTGCGAGGGAGAGCGCGAGCGCCGCCCAGAACAGGGCGTCCGAGAGCTGTGCGTCCATGGCGCCGGGCCACAGGGCGATGACCCCGTTGTCGATCAGCTCCATGACGGCGATCGACAGGGTGTCCGCGGCCAGCGCCACCCGGACGGCCGAACGGAAGTCCACTCCGGCGGCGAGGACGCCGCGCAGGGTGAGCGCGTAGCCGAAGAAGAACGCGAGGGCGATCGCGATGACCATCGTCGGAACGTTCCCCCAGCCCAGGGCGGTTCCGATGATCATGCCGAGCACCTCGCCGATGGCGCACCCGGTGAGGCAGTGGAGGGTGGCGCGGGCGGCCATGGCCCAGCCGACGGTCCCGTGGCCGTGGTGGCCGTGCTCCTGGTGCTCCGGGTTGCCGTGTCCGTGGTGTCCGTGGTGCCCGTGTTCGTGGTGGGCGTGTGCCTGATCCATGACGACCCCCTGGTGGAAACAGCCGGGTGACGGTTCTGCCGATGGACGGAACCGTATACCCCCCTGGGGTATTCCCTCAAGGGATCTTCGGCTCAGTGGGCGCCGCGCAGCTCCTTCAGCAGGGCCACGTCGGCGGCGTGCCCCTCCTTGCCGCCGGGCGTCTCGATGATCAGCGGCACCCCCTCCGTCTCGGGGTGCGAGCACAGCTCCGCGAAGGCCTCCCGGCCGATGTGGCCCTGGCCGATGTTGGCGTGCCGGTCCTTGTGCGCGCCGACGCCCTCCTTGGAGTCGTTGGCGTGGATCAGCTTCAGCCGGCCCGGCCCCACCGTGTCCACCAGCAGGTCCAGCGTCTGCTTGGTGCCCCCCGGCTCGGCCAGGTCGTGGCCCGCCGCGAAGATGTGGCAGGTGTCCAGGCAGATGCCGAGCCGGGGGTGGTGGTCGAGCGCCTCGAAGTAGGGCCCGAAGTCCCAGGTCCGGGAACAGAGCGAGGAGCCCTGACCGGCGGTGGACTCCAGCAGCAGGAACGGGTCGTCCTCGTGCGTCAGCTCGTCCAGCAGCGGCAGCATGTGCTCCCTGACCTGCGCGTACGCCTCCTCGCGCGGGCGGCCCCCGGTCGCCGAGCCGGTGTGCACGACCACGCCGAGTGCGCCGATCTCCCGGCCCCGGCGCAGCGAGTGGCGCAGCGACTCCACCGACTTCTCCACCGTGGCCCCGTTGTGCGAGCCGAAGTTGATCAGGTACGGGGCGTGCACGTACACCGGGAGGGACTCCTCGGCGCACTGGGCCCGGAACAGCTCGTCCTGCGCCGGGTTGCCGGTCGGCGTGGCCCAGCCGCGCGGATTGGCGACGAAGACCTGGAGGGCCTCGGCGCCCATCTCACGGGCGTACGGGAGGCCGACGGAGGCGAGGCCGCCGGCGACGGGGACGTGCCCGCCCACGGGGTTGCGCGTCACGGTCCGTCACAGTCCCTTGGTCTTGAGGGTGATGGTGCTGCCCTCGGGGGCGCCCTGGCCGCCGGGCACCGACTGGGTGTCCACGGTGTTGCTGAAGGAGAGGAACGGCCGGTCCACCTTCACCTTGAAGCCCAGGGCCTCCAGGGTCTTGCGGGCCGGGTCCACGTCCTGGTTGGTCACGTCCGGCACCAGGACCTGCCGGGGGCCCTTGGACACGGTCAGCGTGATGGTGTCGCCGGCCGCCGCCGAGGCACCCGAGGCGGGCGACTGGCCCGCGACCGTGCCGGCGGGGGACGCGGAGTTGACCTGGTCGGGCGCCGTCTGCACCGTCAGCCCGACGGCCTCCAGCGCGGCCCGCGCCTGGTCGAGGGGCTTGCCGGTGACGGGCGGGACCGGGATCGGGCGGCCCTTGCTGACGACGAGCGGGATCGCGGTGTCCGGCGCCCGCTTGTTGCCGCCCGCCGGGTTGGTCTCGATCACCGAGCCCTGGGCGACATCCTGACTGAAGGCCTGGGTGACGATGCCGGGCGCCAGGCCCGCCTTCGTCAGCTCGGCCTTGGCCTCCTCCAGCGGCCGGCCCTTCAGGTCGGGGACGCTGACCATCTCGGGGCCGCGGGACACGGTGAGGACGACCGCCCCGTTGCCGCGGATCCGCTGGCCGCCCGCCGGGTCGCTGTTCATGACCGTCCCGCGGTCGAAGGCGTCGCTGAACTTCCGGTCCACCCGCTTCACCCCGAGCCCGGCAGCCGACAGCTGGGAGCGGGCCTGTGCCTCCGTCTTGCCGAGGAGGTTGGGGACCTTGGTGAACTGGCCGGAGTTGATGTACCAGACGCCGGCGCCCAGCCCGAGGGCCAGCAGGATCCCGGCGACGACCAGGAGCGTCCCGCGGCGCGGGCGGCCCGACGCGGGGGGCGTGGGGGCCGCGGGCGGCTGCGGGCGCTCCAGCCGGGAGGTGTGGTGCACCGGCTGCGGGGCCTCCACGGGGCGGGGGATCACGCTGGTGCGGTCCTCGGTGGCCGCCCGCTCCCCGTCCAGGGCCTGCGGAGGTACGGCGTCCAGCTCGGCGTCGCTGAGCCGCTCCCGTGCCTCCCGGGCCAGCCCGAGCAGGGCCGCTGCGTCGGTGGGACGCAGCTCGGGGGCGCGGGCGGTGGCGGCCGCGACCAGGGAGTCGAGGGCGGCGGGCAGTCCGGGGACGGCGGCCGACGGGGGCGGGACGTCCTCGTGCAGGTGCTGGTAGAGCACCTGGGCGGCGGTGCCGCCGGTGTGCGGCTTGGAGCCGGTGAGCATCTCGTACAGGACGACGCCGCAGGCGTAGACGTCCACCCGGGTGTCGGTGACGCCGTTCTCGATCTGCTCGGGCGCCAGGTAGGAGACGGTGCCGAGGATCGAGCCGGTGGTGTTCGTCGCGGCGTCCACGGAGCGGACGAGACCGAAGTCGGCGACCTTGACGCGGCCGTCGTCGCCGATCAGGACGTTCTCGGGCTTCATGTCCCGGTGGACGAAACCGGCCCGGTGCGCGGTGCCGAGGGCGGCCAGCACCGGCTCGAAGATGTCGAGGGCGGCCCGCGGCTGGAGCGCGCCGCGCTCGCGCAGCACGTCGCGCAGGGTGCAGCCGGACACGTACTCCATGGCGAGGTACGTGTACGGGCCGTCCGTGCCCTGGTCGAAGACGGCGACCACGTTGGAGTGGGCGAGGCGGGCCACGGACTTCGCCTCGCGGATGAAGCGGTCGACGAAGGCGGCGTCGGCGGCGAGCGCCGGATGCATCACCTTCAGCGCGAGCACACGGTCCAGGCGGGTGTCGACGGCCCGGTAGACCGTGGCCATGCCGCCGGCCGCGATGCGGGCGTCGATGCGGTAGCGGCCGTCGAGCACGCGCCCGACGAGGGGGTCTTCCAGGGTCGTATCCACCCGGCGATTCTACGAGGCGACGCGTTTGAGCCGTCCGGGGTACCCACGCTTGCAGCGCAGCCGTGACATGGCGGGCCGGTACGGAGCCTGCGGCGCGGGCCCGCCATCTCCCCCTCGACCCCCCGGGGCGGGCCGGCGGCTGCCCACCGGCCTCCCGGGTGCGGGTGGGTGTCCGGGAGCGGTGTCCCCTTGGGCGGTCTCAGGGAGGTTTGGGGGTTTCCCGTCAGTCCCATCGTCCTTCCGCGTCGGGCCGGGCTGTCAAGGGCGCTCCTTCGTCGCGTCGCTTCGCGGTGGCCTTCGGCCACCCTTGACAGACCGGCCCGCCACGAAAAGCCGAAGACTGCCGGGACCCCCCCAACGGACGGTCCGGGGGGATGTCCCTCCCCCGCCGCCCCGGCCCGCGGGCCAGGGGGGGTGGGCAGCCGCCGCCCGGGCCCGGGGGGCGAGGGGGAGATGGCCCGCCCGCGCCCGAAGCCCCGCTCGCGCCCCGGCCCCCCTCAGAACGCCGGCCGCTCCGGGTCGAGGGCGGCGCGCCCCTCCGCAGGTGAGGACGCTTCGGCGAAGCGCCGCTGGGGGATGCGCCCGGCGCGGAAGGCGAGGCGCCCCGCCGTGACGGCGTCCCGCATGGCGGCCGCCATCAGGACGGGCGCCTGCGCCCGGGTGACCGCCGAGGCCAGCATCACCGCCGCGCAGCCGAGTTCCATCGCCAGGGCGGCGTCGGAGGCCGTGCCGGCCCCGGCGTCCAGGATCACCGGCACCCCGGCCCGCTCCGTGATCAGCTCGAAGTTGTGCGTGTTGCGGATGCCGAGTCCCGAACCGATGGGGGAGCCCAGCGGCATGATCGCCGCGCAGCCCACGTCCTCCAGCTTCCGCGCGAGGACCGGGTCGTCGTTGGTGTACGGCAGGACGGTGAAGCCCTCGTCGACGAGGGTCTCCGCCGCGTCCAGCAGCTCCACCCCGTCCGGGAGGAGCGTCCGCTCGTCGGCGACGACCTCCAGCTTGATCCAGTCGGTGCCGAGGGCCTCCCGCGCCAGCCGGGCGGTGAGCACGGCCTCGCCCGCGGTGAAACAGCCCGCCGTGTTCGGCAGGACCGCGATGCCGAGCCGGTCGAGGACGGACAGGACCGAGCCCTGCACCGTCGGGTCCAGGCGGCGCATGGCCACCGTGGTCAGCTCGGTGCCGGAGGCGACCAGGGAGCGTTCGAGGACGTCCAGGCTCGGGGCCCCGCCCGTGCCCATGATCAGGCGGGAGGAGAAGGTCCGTCCGCCGAGGGCGAAGAGGTCGTCGGCCATCGTCCTCAGCCCCCCTGCACGGCGGTGAGGACCTCGACCCGGTCGCCGTCGCCCACCGGGGTGTGCGGCCATTGGCCGCGCGGGACGACGGTCTCGTTGAGGGCGGCGGCGACGCCCTTGGGCGCCCGGGTCAGCGTGGCCACCACCGCGTCGAGGGTGGTGCCGGCCGCGATCTCGCGCGGCTCGCCGTTGACGGAGATGGTCATGCGTAGGACTCCTGACGCGTGGTGGAGAAGCGGCGGGGGCTGAAGGGGCGGGCGACCTCCGGCACGGTGCCGGTGGCCAGCAGCTCCGCCATCACGTCGCCGGTGAGCGGGGTCAGCAGCACCCCGTTGCGGTAGTGGCCGGTGGCCAGGTGCAGCCCCGGCAGGTCGGTCGGGCCCAGCAGCGGGGCGTTGTCGGGGGAGCCGGGGCGCAGTCCGGCCCGGGTCTCGACCAGGGGGAGCTCGGTGATCCCGGGGACCAGCTCGTGGGCGTCGCGCAGCAGCTCGTAGACCCCGCCCGCGGTGACGGTGGTGTCCCAGCCGAGTTCCTCGCTGGTGGCTCCGACGACCAGCTCGCCGTTCTCGCGGGGCACCAGGTAGACGTGGCTGCCGCGCACGACGGCCCGTACGGTCCGGGACAGGAACGGCGCGTACGCCGGCGGCACCGACAGCCGCAGCACCTGGCCCTTCACCGGCCGCACCGGCACCGCCACCTCCGGCGGCACCCCCTCCAGCCGCCCGCTCAGGGAGCCCGCGGCGAGTACGACCTGGTCGGCGCGGAGCTCCGTACCGTCCTCCAGTACGGCGCCCAGCGCGCGGTCGGCCCCGGTCAGCAGCCGGGCGGCGGCCGTCCGGTGGACGCCGACCCCGGCGCGCTCGCAGGCGGCCAGCAGCGCGGCCGCGAGCCGCCGCGGATCCACCTGGTGGTCCCCGTCGACGCGCAGCCCCCCGCGTACCCCCGGGGCCAGCATCGGCTCCAGGCGGCGGCACTCGCGGCCGGTGAGCCACTGTGACTCCAGGCCGCAGCGACGCTGCAGGGCGTGGAGTTCCCGCAGGTGGAGGCGGTCGTCGGCGTCGAGGGCGACGGCGAGCGTGCCGCAGGCCCGGTAGCCGATGTCCAGGCCGCCGCTGGCTTCGGCCAGTTCCGCGGCGAACTGCGGGTAGCGGGCGGCGGAGGCCACGTTGAGCCCGAGCAGGGTCTCCTCGCCGTAGTGCAGTTCGGTGACGGCGGCGAGCATGCCCGCCGCGACCCGGGCGGCGCCCCCGCCGGGGTCGGGGTCGGCCAGTACGGTGCGCAGTCCGCGCCGGGCCGCCCGCCAGGCGGTGACCAGGCCGATGATCCCGCCCCCGATGACGAGGACGTCGGATCCGGTGGATCCCGCGGTTCCCGCGGATCCCTTCCGAGATGAGTGCATGGGCGTCCAGCCCCTCCCTTCGCCGGCATGACCCGGATCAGGTTCGTACGGTCGGAGGCCGGCCAGCCTCCCTCTCAGCCCGGTGCGCCCGGACTCCCGCGATAGGTACGGTGGCCAGACTAACCCCGGCGGGGGTGCCGGGTAAGGCTGACTCCCCGGCGCCTGCCCCGGCGCCGCCCCGGCACTTCCGCGCCCCCTGTTCCTGACGGACCGTCAGTTCACTAGGGTGGGGCGGGTGAGCGAGCAGACGCAACAGACGAAGCCCGGTGTCGTGATCGTCGGCGCCGGAATGGCCGGCGTGCAGACCGCCGTGGCCCTGCGCGAACAGGGCTTCACCGGCCCCGTGACCCTCCTGGGCGCCGAACCCCACCAGCCCTACGACCGGCCCCCGCTGTCCAAGGCGGTGCTGCTCGGCAAGGCCGAGGACTCCGCCTTCGACGTGGCCTTCGACGTGGACTTCGAGGAACTCCGCATCGACCTGCGCCTGGGCACCGAGGTCACCGGCGTACGGCCCGCCGCGCACGAGCTCGACACCCCGGCCGGACCCGTCCCCTACGAGGCCCTGGTCCTGGCCACCGGAGCCGAACCGCTGACCCTGCCCGGCTCCGGCGGCGTCCCGGGCGTGCACCTGCTGCGCACCCTCGACGACGCCGCCCGGCTGCGCCCCGTCCTGGCGGCGGCCCCCGACCTCGTGGTCGTCGGGGCCGGCTGGATCGGCGCCGAGTTCGCCACCGCGGCCCGCGGGGCCGGCTGCGCCGTCACGGTGGTCGAGGCCGCGGACCGGGTGCTGGCCGGGGCCCTGCCCGCCGAGGTGGCCGCCCCGATGGCCCGGTGGTACGCCGAGGCCGGAGCCACCCTGATCACCGGCGCCGCCGTGGCCGGGATCGAGGAGGGGCTGGTCCGGCTCGCCGACGGCCGGGAGCTCGCGGCGGGGGCGGTGGTCGTCGGCATCGGCGCCCGGCCCGCCACGGGCTGGCTGGACGGCACCGGGATCGAGCGCGGGCCCGACGGCTCGGTCACCGCCGACGCGTACCTGCGCACCTCGGTGCCCGGGGTGTACGCGGTCGGCGACTGCTCCTCCTTCCCCTCCGCCCGCTACGGGGCCCGGCTGCTGGTCCACCACTGGGACAACGCCCTGCAGGGCCCCCGGGCGGTCGCGGCGAACATCGTCGCGGGGGAGCCCGTCCAGGCCTACGACCCCGTCCCGTACTTCTGGTCCGAGCAGTTCGGCCGCTTCGTGCAGTACGCGGGCCACCACGGCGGCGCCGACACCCTGCTCTGGCGGGGCGGCCCGGACGACGCCGGCTGGTCGGTGTGCTGGCTGCGGGAGGGCGCGCTGGTCGCCGTCCTGGCCGTGGGCCGCCCCCGCGACCTCGCGCAGGGGCGCAGGCTGATCGAATCGGCCGTCCCCGTCGACCCGTCCAAGGTCGCCGACCCGGACGTCCCGCTGAAGTCCGCCACCGCCTGACGGGCCCCCTCGCGGGGTCCGGACGGCCTCCCGGGCGCGCCTTCCCGGACGCCTCCGCCGTCCCTCCACCGCCGCTCCGCCCGGTCCCGACCCGCCGCGCCGGACCCCCGCGGGGCCCGCGCGAGCCCCGCGCGGAACCCGCGCCCGGCCCGCCCCGTCCCCGGACGGGGTGGCTCGGGTACCGGCTGTCGGCCCGAGATGGCAGGCTTGTCCCCGTGACCGAGATTGACGCAAAGATCGATGCCCTTGTCCCCGCCTGGCTGTACCTCCCCGACATCGCGGAGATGCTCGACATCGAAGTGACCCGGGTCCGCCAGCTGGTCAAGGAAGGTCAGCTGCTCGCCGTGCGCCGCGGCGAGAACCGTTCCCTCCAGGTGCCCGCCCCCTTCATCGACGGCGACAAGATCGTCAAGGGCCTGGTCGGCCTGCTGACGGTGCTGCGCGACGACGGGTTCTCCGACGAGGAGATCCTGGAGTGGATGTTCACCGCGGACCCCACCCTGCCGGGCACCCCCGCTCAGGCGCTGAGCGAGAATCGCGGCACGGAGGTGAAGCGACGCGCCCAGGCGCTCGCCCTCTGACCGGCTGATCCACAGGCGTGGGGGGGGGGGGGCGGGAAGGGCATGGAAGCGGGCGAGGAGCTCGAACACCTGCGGGTCTTCGCCGAGGCCGCCCGCCGCCACGGCAGGCTCCTCGCCGTCAACGACCGCGCCGACGTCGCCCACGCCATCGGCTCCGACGTCCTGCACCTCGGCCAGGGGGACATCCCCGTCCCCGCCGCCCGCGCCATCCTCGGCGACCGCGTCCTGATCGGCCGCTCCTGCCACGCCGAGTCCGAGGTCGACGCCGCCGCCGCCGAGCCCGGCGTGGACTACTTCTGCACCGGCCCCTGCTGGCCCACCCCCACCAAGCCCGGCCGCCACGCCCCCGGCCTCGACCTCGTCCGGTACACGGCCTCCCTCGGCCAGGACCGCCCCTGGTTCGCCATCGGCGGCATCGACGGCACCAACCTGGACGAGGTGCTGGACGCCGGAGCCACCCGCGTCGTGGTCGTCCGCGCCATCACCGAGGCGGCCGATCCCCACGCGGCCGCCCACGAACTCTCCAAGCGGATCCGCTCCCGACTGGGCTAGTGTCCAAAAACGTGTCCAATGGATGGACACCGCTTCGGAGTCCACGAGCGCGCGTCTAACCTGCCGGTATGGCCTTTGGTACCGCTTCCACCTGGTCGGACCGTGCGCACACGGTCCGCGACCTCCTCGCGTCCGGGCGCTCGTACTCCTTCGAGTTCTGGGCCCCGAAGACCGAGAAGGGCGAGCGCAACCTCTGGAACGCCCTCCGCCGCATCGAGGCGGTCTCGCCGAGCTTCGTCTCCGTCACCTACGGAGCCGGCGGCTCCACCCGGGGCGGCACCGTCCGCGCCACCGAGCAGATCGCCGCCGACACCACCCTGACCCCCGTCGCGCACCTGACCGCCGTCGACCACTCCGTCGCCGAGCTGCGCCACGTCATCGGCCAGTTCGCGGACGCCGGCATCCGCAACATGCTCGCCCTGCGCGGCGACCCGCCGGGCGACCCCATGGGTCCCTGGGTCAAGCACCCCGAGGGCGTGGACTACGCCGCCGACCTGGTGCGCCTGCTCAAGGAGTCCGGCGACTTCTGCGTGGGCGTGGCGGCCTTCCCCGAGATGCACCCCCGTTCGGAGGACTGGGACACGGACATCCGGCACTTCGTGGACAAGTGCCGTGCGGGCGCCGACTACGCCATCACCCAGATGTTCTTCGATCCCGAGAATTATCTGCGGCTGCGCGACAGCGTCGCCAAGGCGGGCTGCGAGACCCCGATCATCCCCGAGGTCATGCCTGTTGTGGGCATCAAGCAGCTCGACCGGCTGCCGCAACTGAGCACCGCGGTCTTCCCCGCGGACGTGAAAGAGCGCATGCTCGCCGTCAAGGACGATCCGGCCGCTGTACGCTCCATTGGCATCGAGTTCGCCACGGAGTTCTGCGCGCGGCTGCTGTCCGAGGGTGTCCCGGGGCTGCACTTCATCACGCTGAACAATTCCACGGCGACCCTCGAAATCTACGAGAACCTGGGCCTGCACCAGCGGGCCTGAGCGGCCGTCCCCCGTTCCCGCGCCGACGGCCGTACCGAGAGGGGCCTTGCATGGGAATGACGGTCCTCTACATCGCGTTCGGCATCGTCGCGTTGTGGCTGCTAGCCGAGGTCCTGATGCAGTACAAGGCCCGGCTCCGCTGGCGCCTGCTCGCCTTCGCGGGGTTCCTCGGCGTGGTGGCCGGGGTGGTACTGCCCTCCGTCCTCGTGATCGCCGCGGGCGCGACCGCCTTCGCCGTCGGCCAGACCCTGGTGACGCTGTCCTTCCGCAAGGGCTTCGTGGCCGGCTGGGCGCTGCGCCGCGGCGGTGAGCCCGTACGGCAGCAGCGCGGCAGGCGCCGGAGCGGCGGAGCGCCGCGCCCGGCACCGGAGCTCAAGGTCAGCGACCTGGAATACGGATCCCAGGACCCGGACGGCACTTCCGCCGACGCGGGCCCCGGCCCCGCCGACGAGGTGTTCACCCCGCAGCCGGTGCCCGAGGAGACGGGCTCGTACGGGATACAGAGTTTCGCCCCGGACCGGCCGGACGCCACCGCTCCGTTCGCCTCGCCCTTCACCGGCGCGGAACAGGACGCCCACCAGTACGCGGCCTCCTACGACCCCGGGCAGGGCCAGGGCGGCTACGACTACACCGGCTACCCGGCGGGCGAACAGCAGGTCTACGCCGCCTACTCGGACCCGTACATCGGCACCGGCGGCGCGGTCACCCCGCCGGCCCCCGACAACTACCCCGACTACACGGCCTACACCGCCTACCCGGCGTACTCCGACCCCGCGCAGCAGTACTCCACGGACACCCCGCCCGGCGGGGTCTGGGTGCCGCAGCAGCGCGCCACGGACAACCAGCAGCCCTACCCGGAGCAGGACCCGCAGGGCTACCCGTACCAGAACAACGGCAACGCCCACGGCAACGGCGACCAGGGGCAGTACCGCTACTGACGCCGGGCTCCGGGGCTCACTGGGAGCCCCGGAACTCCGCCCCCTCCACGATCAGCCCGGCCACCAGGGCCCCGGTCATCCCGGCGTGCGCCAGCCCGCCGCCGGGGTGGGCCCAGCCGCCGGCCAGGTACAGCCCCGGCAGGGCCGTCGTGTTCGCCGGGTACAGCAGCCGACCGCCCGCTCCGGCGAGGGCGGGCGGGGGCACCGAACCGCCGAGCGCGCCGGTGGCCGCCTCCACGTCCTTCGGGGTGCGCACCCGCATCCACAGCATCCGTGAGCGCAGCCCCGGCACGGCCCGCGCGGCGAGGTCCAGCAGCTCCTCGGGGTCCGGGACCGGCGCCCCGCCCGCGGGGCCGCACACGGCGGTCACGGTGACCGCCTCGTGGTCGGCGTCGGGCCGGGTGGCCGGGTCGTCCGGGCGCAGCACGGTCACGTCCAGCCCGGGGGAGTGCACCAGGGTGCGGTGGACGGCGTCGGCCGGGCGGGAGCCGCGCAGGGCCAGCAGCAGGGTCAGCCGCGCGGGCACCCCGTCCCCGCGGGCCGGAGCGCCGCCGTGCGGCCAGGACACGGACTTGGCCGGCAGCCGCCGCGGGTCGATCCCGCAGACGACGGAGTCGGCGGGCGCCTCGGTGCCGTCGCCCAGCAGGACCCCGGCCGCCCGGCCGCCCCGCGCCAGGACCTCCCGCACCGGGGTGCCGAAGGCGAAGGTGACCTTCCGCTCCAGGCAGCGCTCGTACACCGCGGTGGCCAGCTCGCGCATGCCGCCCCGGACGTACCAGCTGCCGAAGGTCTGCTCCATGTACGGCAGCGCGGCCGCCGATGCGGGAGCGGCGTCCGGGTCCAGCCCGTACGCCCGCACCCGGCCGGCCAGCAGCTCCCCGAGGTGGCCGCCCAGTTCGCGCGAGGCCACCTCCGCCAGCGAGGGCGAGCGGCGGCGCAGCAGGCCGCTGCCGCGGAGCGCCGGGTAGGGGTCGCGGCCCAGGACCTGCCAGTCGGGGCGCAGGGGCTCCTCCAGCAAGGGGCGACGGGTGGCGTCCCAGGTGTCGCGGGCGCGCCCCAGGACCGCGTTCCAGCGCTCGCCCGCGCCCTTCCCGAAGGCCCCGTCGAGGGCGGCGGCGACCCCGCCGCGCGAGGCGCCCGGCAGGGTGACGGTGGTGTCGCCGAGGACGTGGCGGACGGCCGGGTCCAGCTGGACCATGTCGACGAGGTCCTCCAGGGGCCGCTTGCCGGTCTTCACGAACAGGTCGCGGTAGACGGCGGGCAGGTGCAGCAGCCCGGGGCCGGTGTCGAAGGAGAAGCCGTCCTGTTCGTACCGGCCGACCGATCCGCCGTAGGAGTCCCCCCGCTCGTACACCGTCACCTGGTGCCCCGCCACGGCCAGCCGGGCCGCCGTCGCCATCGCGCCCATGCCGGCGCCGATCACCGCAATTCTCGCCATGCGGCTGAGCCTATCGAGCGAGGTCAGGGGGTCGGACCGGTGGTGCCCCCGGGGCCGGGCGGGTGGGGGCCGGCGGCCGCGCGGACCTCGGCCCCCAGGTGCTTCTCCTCCCGGCGCCGGGCCCGGCGGCGGCGGAAGCGACGGATGCGGCTCCACAGGTAGACCACGAGGGCCAGGCCCAGGGCGAGCAGGACGGCGGCGATGACGGCGGCTGCCTGCGGGTTGAACATGGCGAAGGTGACCAGGCCGGCCACCCCGAGGTCCTCGGCGGTGCTGACCGCGATGTTGCTGAAGGGCTCCGGCGAGGTATTGACCGCCATCCTGGTCCCGGCCTTGACGAAATGGCTGGCCAGGGCGGTGGAGCCGCCGACCGCGCCGGCCGCGATGTCGGTGAGGGAGCCGCTCTGCCCGGCCAGCAGGGCGCCGACCACGGCACCCGCGAGCGGCCGGATCACGGTGTGGACGGTGTCCCAGAGGGAGTCCACGTACGGGATCTTGTCGGCCACCACCTCGCAGAGGAAGAGCACGCCCGCGACGATCAGGACGTCGGTGCGCTGGAGCGAGGCCGGGACCTCGTCGGTCAGGCCGGTCGCGCCGAAGACGCCGAGCAGGAGGACCACGGCGTAGGCGTTGATCCCGCTGGCCCAGCCGCTGGTGAAGACCAGGGGGAGCACACTCACACGGGCATCATGTCGCAGGACGGGCGGCCCGTGGGCGAAAGGGGTGAGGGGACCGCCGCAGCAGGGCGGCCGTCCCCTCACGATGCTGTGCGTACGGGGCTACTGCCCCTGTTCGTCACGGCGGCGCTGCCACCGTTCCTCGATGCGGTGCATCATCGACCGACGCTGGCGGTTCTGGCCGCGGGCCGATCCGCCGGTACTGCCGGAGACGGGCTGCTCGCCGGGCTTGGGTGCCTTGCGCCAACCGGTGACCACGAGGACCGTACAGGCCAGCATGACGAGGAATCCCACCACGCTGATCCAGAGCACTTCCTGCCAGATCACACCGGTCATGAGGAGCGCGATACCCACCACAATGCCTGCGACTGCCTGGTAGACCCGTCGCCGGGTGTACGTGCGCAGTCCACTACCCTCAAGCGCTGTCGCGAACTTGGGGTCTTCGGCGTACAGCGCTCGCTCCATCTGCTCGAGCATTCGCTGCTCGTGCTCCGAGAGCGGCACGGGAGTCCTCCTCATCCGTCGGTCGCGGGGGGTAGCGACCAGGGGTCCCCTTCAGGATAGGCGGGGAATCGCCCCCGTGATACCCGCCCTCTACGCCACATTCTGCAAACCGCTGGGCCAACGAAAACGCGGTGGCGGTGAAGCGATGCGTTAAACGTACCGTCGCCAGCGCGGTCACTGAGGCGCTTATTCCCCAATGAGTTCTCCGCCATGCCGAACGGTGTCTCCGATCATACGGGGCCAAGCGTCGGTTCGGAGGGTGTGCGGCCGAGCCCGTTCGCGCAAGGCCGCAGATCAGGCGGGCTTCTCTCCCAGGACGTGCAGCTGGGTGGCGACCGCGTGGAAGGTGGGCAGCTCGGCGGCGGCCTCCTCCAGTCGCAGCAGCGCCTCCACCGCTCCGGGCTCGGTGTCGACCAGGACGCCGGGCACCAGGTCGGCGAAGATCCGCACTCCGTGGACGGAGCCGACCTCCAGGCCCGCCCCGCTGACGAGTTCGCTGAGCTGTTCGGCGGTGAAGCGGCGCGGGACGGGGTCGCCGGAGCCCCAGCGTCCGGCCGGGTCGGTCAGGGCGGTGCGGGCCTCGGTGAAGTGGCCGGCCAGGGCGCGGGCGAGGACGGCCCCGCCGAGCCCGGCGCCGAGGAGGCTGAGGATGCCGCCGGGGCGCAGGGCCGCGACCGTGTTGGCCACGCCCTCGGCCGGGTCGTCCACGTACTCCAGCACCCCGTGGCAGACCACCACGTCGTACGCGTCCCGCTCGACCACGTCCAGGAGGCCCTGGGCGTCGCCCTGGACCCCCCGCACCAGGTCGGCCACGCCGGCCTCGGCGACCCGGCGCTCCAGCCCGAACAGGGCGTTCGGGCTGGGGTCGACCACGGTCACCCGGTGGCCGAGGCGGGCCAGGGGCACGGCGAACTTTCCGGTGCCGCCACCGGTGTCCAGCACGTCCAGGACGTCCCGCCCGGTCGCCTTCGCCCGACGGTCGAGGGCCTCCTTGAGGACCTCCCACACCACGGCGGTGCGGAGGGAGGCGCGGGGGCGGGAAGTGTCCGACACGGCTGATGGCTCCTCGGCGCATAAGGGTGGGTGAGCGGTGCGTGCCCCACCCTATTGCCTCGGCCGACCGGGCAGGTCATCCCGCGTGGGGACGCTCCGGCCGGGGCTGCGGGAGGGGCTGCGCCGGGGGCTGGAGCGCGAGCATCCGCTCCACCAGCCGCAGGAACATCCCGGCCTCCCGTACGAGGTCGTCCGCGTCCCGGGAGGTCGCCGCGTCCGGTATCCCCGCCTCGGCCCGGGCCCGTCGGGCCGCGCCGGAGGCGAACAGGGCGCTCCACTCGGTCAGTTCCGGCGCTATCTCCGGGAGCACCTCCCACGCGCTGCGGATCCTGGGCCGCCGCCTCGGTCCGGCCGGCTCCGGCCGCCCGCGCGCGGCCAGTACGGCCGCGGCGGCGCGCAGCGCGGCCAGGTGGGCGGTGGCGTACCGCTCGTTGGGCCGGGGCAGCAGGGCCGCCTCGGCCAGGCCGCTGTGGGCCTTGGCGAGCAGGTCCAGGGCGGCCGGTGGTGCGGCGGCCCTGCGCGGGACGGGGTGGACAGGGGACGGGGACGGTGTGGCCATGACGAACCTCCTGTCGTTGCGTGGTGCTCGGCGGTGGTGCGGGCGGCCGTGCTCGCGCGCGTGGCCGTGGATCCATCGTGACGTCCCCCACTGACAATCGCGCTGACCTGCGCCTTCTCCTCCGGTCCGGCCCGAGGCCCCCCTCGGGTGCGGCCGTTGGCCCCGGACCTGATAGTTTTTGAACTGACCGGTCAGTTCAAAAGCTTCGACGGATTCGACAGAAGGGGGACGGCGTGGACAGCCCGCACGGCGCGGCCGTCAAGGCCGAGGGGTTCGGACTCAAGGGCCCGCGCGGCTGGGTCTTCCGGGGCGTGGACCTCGACGCGGCGCCCGGTTCGCTGATCGCGCTCGAAGGCCCCTCCGGCAGCGGCCGGACCTGCCTGCTCCTCGCCCTCACCGGGCGGATGAAGCCCACCGAGGGCCACGCCGAGATCGGCCGCCACCGGCTGCCGAAGAAGATGGCCGCGGTCCGCCGGATCTCCGCCCTCGGCCCGGTCCCCGGGGTCAACGACCTCGACCAGGCCCTCACCGTCGCCGAGCAACTGCGCGAGGGAGCCCTGCTCCAGCGCCGCTACGACGGCCCCGTGCGGGCCCTGCTGCGCCCGCGCGGCGAACGCCGCGCCTCCACCGAGGCCCGCATCGCCGCCGCCCTGGCCGCCGTCGGACTGGACCCGGCCACCCTGCCCAAGGGGCCGCGGACCTCCGTGCGCGACCTGGAGCGGCTGGAGAGCGTACGGCTCTCGCTGGCCCTCGCCCTGCTCGGCGGCCCCCGGCTGCTGGCCCTGGACGACCTCGACCTCAAGCTCTCGGACGCCGAACGGGCCGAGGCCTGGGCCCTGCTGCGCTCCATCGCCGACCGGGGGACCACCGTCCTCGCGGTGTGCAGCGAGGCCCCGGAGGGCGTCACGGTGCTCCGTACGGCCGCCCCCGGGGCGCCCGCCACGACGGCCGCCCCCACCGCCCCCGCCCGCCCGGCCGTCGCCCGCGACACCGGTCCGAAGATCACCTGGGGCCTGTCCGGCGGCCCCGCGTCCCCCGCGGACGCGGACGCCGCCGCCGCTCCGGCCCCGGACAACGACACGGACGGCACGGACGGCACGGACGGCACGACGGACGGCACGACGGACGGCAAGCCCGCAACCGGCGAGGACGGCGGAGCCCCGGACACCTCAGCCGCCGAGAAGCCCGCCGCCGAGAAGCCCGCCACCGGCAAGAAGCCCACCACCGAGACCACCGACGACGAAGACCCGAAGGGGGCGGACGATGCGCTCGCCGAAACTGGCCGCGCTTGAGCTGAAGCGGTTCGGGCGGGGGAAGCTGCCCCGGGCCGCTCTCGTCGCGCTGCTCCTCCTGCCGCTGCTCTACGGCGCCCTGTACCTCTGGTCGTTCTGGGACCCGTACAGCCGTCTCGACAAGGTTCCCGTCGCCCTCGTCAACGCGGACCAGGGCACCACCGTGGACGGCAAGCGCCTGGACGCCGGCGGTGAGATCACCAAGAAGCTGCACGGCAGCAAGACCTTCGACTGGCACGAGGTCAGCCAGGCCGAGGCGGCCAAGGGCCTGGAGAACGGGAAGTACTACCTCTCCCTCACCATGCCCGCCGACTTCAGCGCGAAGATCGCCTCCAGCGGCGGCGCCGACCCCACCACCAGCGCCCTCCAGGTCCGCACGAACGACGCCAACAACTACATCGTCGGCTCGATCTCCCGCACCGTCTTCTCGGAGGTCCGCTCGGCCGCCTCCACCAACGCCTCCCGCGGCTTCCTCGACAAGATCTTCGTCTCGTTCTCCGACCTGCACGACAAGACCGCCGAGGCCRCCGACGGGGCCGACAAGCTCAAGGACGGCGCGGGCAAGGCCCAGCAGGGCGCGAAGGAACTCGCCGACGGACTCGACACGGCCAAGGAGAAGAACGGCGAGCTCACGGCCGGACTGAAGAAGCTCAACTCGGCCGCCGGCCAGCTGGAGACCGGCACGAAGGACATCGCCGACGGCACCCAGCTCCTCGCCGACAAGGTCAACGGCGCCACCGAAAAGGCCCGTCCTTTCGTCAAGGACCCCAAGAACCTCGCGGACACCGCCAAGCTGGTCGCCGACACCGCCCAGGTGACGAACAAGCACCTCGACACGTTCGCCGAGAAGGCCCCGGCCGCCGCCTCGATCACCAAGCTGGTCGCCTCCCTCGCCGACAGCAACTACACCCAGTACTGCGCCGTCCCCAACGCCCAGCTGCCCGCGGGCTTCTGCGAGCGGCAGAAGAAGATCAAGGACGACGCCGCCCAGGCCGCCCTGCTCTCCGGGGACGTCAACACCCTCGTCGGCAACAGCAACGGCGACATCACCAAGCTCCGCAACCAGCTGAGCGACCTGGAGACCAAGGCCCGCGAGCTCGTCGCCAAGGCCCCCGGCCTCTCCTCGGACCTCGAAGGGGCCGTCGCCAAGGTCAACGCCCTCAACACCGGCGCGCACAAGGTCGCCGACGGCATGGTCCAGCTGCACACCGGCATCGGCACGGCCGCCGGCGGCTCCGGAGCCCTCGGCGAGGGCGTCGGCAAGCTCGGCGACGGCGCGCACAGCCTGAACGGCGGCATGTTCAAGCTCGTCGACGGCACCGGCGAACTCGCCGGCGGCCTGCACGACGGCGTCGGCAAGATCCCCGACTACGACCAGCAGCAGCGCGACGCCCGCACCCAGGTCATGGCCGACCCGGTGAAGCTCGCCAACCAGTCCCTGCACAAGGCGCCCAACTACGGCACCGGCTTCGCCCCGTACTTCATCCCGCTCTCCCTCTGGGTCGGCGCGATGGTCGCCTACATGCTGATCGCCCCGCTGAACAAGCGGGCCCTGGCCGCCGGCGCCTCGCCCTGGCGGATCGCCCTCGCGGGCTGGCTGCCCGTGGCGGGCCTCGGCACCGCACAGGTGGGCGCGCTGATGTCGGTGCTCCACTGGGGCCTCGGCCTGGAGATGGCCCGCCCGGCCCTCACCATCGGCTTCCTGTTCCTGGTCACCGGCTGCTTCGCGGCGATCGTCCAGTGGCTCAACGCCAAGTTCGGCGCGGCCGGCCGGATCCTGGTGCTGGCCGTCCTGATGCTCCAGCTGACCTCGGCCGGCGGCACCTACCCCGTCCAGACCAGTCCGGGCTTCTTCAACGCCATCCACCCGTACCTGCCGATGTCGTACATCGTCGAGAGCCTGCGCCGCCTCATCACCGGCGGCGACCTCGCCCCGGTGTGGCAGGGCTGCGGGGTCCTGGTGGCCTTCACCGTGGGCGCCCTGGCGCTCACCGCGCTCGCCGCCCGCGGCAAGCAGGTGTGGACGATGGACCGGCTGCACCCGGAACTGAGCCTGTAGGGGGCTGTTGACCTGTGAGAATCAGCGCCATGGAAAGCAGCAGCACCGGTACGGGCACCGGCGGCGCACGCCGCCAGGCCACCCGGCAGAAGCTCTACGAAGCCGCCGTCACGCTCATCGCCGAACAAGGCTTCTCCGCGACCACGGTCGACGAGATCGCCGAGCGGGCCGGCGTGGCCAAGGGCACCGTCTACTACAACTTCGCCAGCAAGACCGAGCTCTTCGAGGAGCTGCTGCGGCACGGGGTCGGTCTGCTGACCGCCTCGCTGCGCACCGCGGCCCAGGAGACCGAGGCGCGGGGCGGCAGCCGGATCGAGGCCCTCGACGCGATGATCCGGGCGGGACTGGTCTTCATCGACCGCTACCCGGCCTTCACCCAGCTCTACGTCGCCGAGCTGTGGCGCACCAACCGGGCCTGGCAGTCCACCCTGATGGTGGTCCGGCAGGAGGCCGTGGCCGTGGTGGAGACGGTGCTGCGCGAGGGCGTCGAGCGGGGGGAGCTCAGCACCGAGATCGACGTGCCGCTGACGGCCGCCGCGATGGTCGGCATGGTGCTGGTGGCCGCGCTGGACTGGCAGGCCTTCCAGAGCGAGCGGTCGCTGGACGACGTCCACTCGGCGCTGTCGCTGCTGCTGCGGGGCCGGGTCAGCGGGAGCCGCTGACCCCCGGTCGGCGGTGCCCTGCGAGGACCGGGGCGGCGTAGAACTGAGTATCCGTACCTAGGGGCACAGATGAGTACGCGTACGGATGGCTCCCACCTGCGCGGACAGCAGACTGGGGGCATCGGACGGGGCGCACGGCCCGCACCGCGGACACGGGGCCGCGGAGCGGACCGGGGCCCTGGCCGGGAGTGTGGGGGGACCCGGTAACGGGAAACGCCGGTGCGGTCGGGCTCTGGAGGAACGAGCCCGACCGCACCGGCGTTCTGCCGTTCTTCCGTCCTTCCGCGCCGCCGAGGAGACCGTGGCCGGCTTCAGCCGCGGTCGCGCAGGGGGAGGCGGAAGCGGGCGGAGAGGGCCGACGTACGGGCCGAGAACGCGGCCTGCCGGGCCGAGAGGGCCCAGGAGACGCGGGCCGCCGAGCGGGGGAGCAGGAGCGCCCGCAGCCGGCCCGGACGGGTCGCGGCCGCCAGCAGCGCGGCGCGGGCCAGGAGGACGTCGGCGGCCGGCCCCGGAGCGGAGACCTCCGCGCCGGGAGGGGCGTACAGCGCCCGCTCCACCRCACCCGCGACCCGGTGCACCGCCTGCGCGGCCTCCCCGTCCAGCCGGCCCAGGACCACCACGCGCGCCGCGGCCCGGCGCGGGGAGAGCGCCTCGTCGGGCGGGATGCCCACGTCCCAGGCGGCGTCACCGAGCTCCCGCCACGCGGCGAGCACGTCCCCGCCGGCCAGGCGCCGACGGCGGACCCGGCGGCGCCACAGCAGCGGCAGCAGCGGCAGCCCCAGCAGGACCAGTACGGCCGCGCTCCAGCCGATGACCGCGCCCACCGGCAGGCCGCCGGAGCCCGGAGCGGCGGACTGCTTCGGCGCCGCGCCCCCGCACTCGCCGAGCTTCTTCAGCTCCGGCGGGCAGGCGTCGTTCTGCGAGGGGGCGGCCGAGGGCGCCGCCGCGGACTGCGAGGGCAGCGCGGACGGCGCGGACGGCTGCGGGAGCGGGGTGGCGGCGCGGCTGTAGTCCGGCACCGAGATCCCCGAACGGGGCGTCGGCTCGAACCGGGTCCACCCCACGCCCTCGAAGTACAGCTCGGGCCACGCGTGCGCGTCCCGCATCGAGACGTTCACGCTGCCGTCGGACTGCTTCTCGCCCGGGGTGAAGCCGACCGCCACGCGCGCCGGGATGCCCAGCGTGCGCGACATCGCCGCCATCGAGAAGGCGAAGTGGACGCAGAAGCCCTCCTTGTCCTGGAGGAAACGGGCGATGGCCTGCGAACCCGTCCCCGACGACACCTTCGTGTCGTAGCGGAAGCCGCCGTTCACCGCGAAGAAGTCCTGGAGCCGGACGGCCCGGGTGTAGTCGTCCTGCGCGCCCTGCGTCACCCGCCGGGCCGTCTCCGCCACCACCGGCGGCAGGTTGTCCGGCACCTTGGTGTACTCGGCCTGCACGAAGGGGTTCGGGCCCGGGGCGGACTGCAGCTGCTCCGCCGTCGGCCGCAGCAGCAGGCTCCGTACCGTGTACTGCGCGCCCTGCACGTTCTGGAAGCGGTCCTTGCCCAGCTGGTCGCCGACCAGGGTCCGGCCGACCGGTTCGTACCGCCACTTCCCGGCGATGTCCACCTGCGTCGCCGGGTACGGCATCGGCAGGTAGCGCTGGGCGTAGGTCTCCGCCGCCGAGACGGTGGTGCGGATCTCGGCCGCGCCCGCGCGGGCCCGTTCGCTCAGACCCGCGGGGTTCGGCAGCCGTTCCGGCACGTCGGTCAGGGGGCGCCCGGAGGCCTCCCACTTGACCCCGTTGAACTCGTCCAGCGCCAGGATCCGCAGGTACTGCTCGCCCAGTTGCGGGCTGTCCGTGCGGTACTTGAGCACCACCCGGTTGTCCTGCGCGTTCAGGCTGGACTGGAGCGACACCAGGGGGTTCACCGCGGAGATCGTGCCCCCGCCGCCCGCCGAGGCGGAGCCCTCACCGGGGCGCCCGAGCAACCCGCCGCCGAGCGCGGGCAGCGCGGCCGGCACCGCCAGCGCC
>NZ_JBFRER010000049.1:0-107287 GCF_052114405.1 Streptomyces sp. M-16
AGCCGATCCGGATGGTGGCATGAGAGACAAGTGAATGTCTCAGCCTGAATCACTCAACTGCGCGCGGACGATGTCATCGATCCGGGCGCTGTGTTGTGTGTTGAACCCATCGGGGTTGGCCGTGTTCAGGCCGGATCCCGCACTTGACCCCTTTTCCCTGAACACCCATGTGGTGGGCAGCGCTTTGTGCTGCCCGCGCTGTAGGAGGAGAAACCTGATGGATCACGAGTCCACGATGTTGTCGGTCGCATTCAATGGGGCCGATAACACGGGTAAGACCACGCAGATCGGCCTGCTGGCCCGCCGGATCGGTCCGGCTGCGGCGCCCGCCGGCGCCCTGCACGACCACGACTCTCGATGGACCGCTATCCAGGGCGACATGGCCGGGTGGTGGTTCGAGACGGGCCCCATCGAGGAGGTCGTGGACGTCCTCGCGTCTTCTTACCTCGCGCGATCCGCCGCCCCCGACGGCGAGAGCCTGCGACTGCTGGACCGGGGCATCCCCATGTTGGAGGCGTCGGTCGCCGCCACCGTCGCCGTCCGCGAGAACCTGGCCGCCCCGGCGGCGGCCGACCGGGCACGGGCCCTGCTCGAACCTTGGGCCACGGACCTTCGCGCCGCCGAGAACGCTGAGCTTTCCCTCTATCTGGCGTTCTCCGAGGAGATCGGCGAGAACGTGACCCGCAGCCTCGCCCACCAGGCGAGCGTCACCCCGCCCTACGACCGCTACCAGCAGGCCCTGCACGAACGACTCCACGGCATGGCCGAAGAGGGCCGCTTCTCGCACACGGTGCTGATCGGTGACCGCTCCATCGTCGAGGTGCAGCGGGAGATCCGGCGTGTGCTGCACCCGTGGCACTCGGCCGTGCCTGCCCGTGCCCTGGACGGGGTGCAGATCATCGCGCTCGCCGGGCTGTCCGAGAGCGGCAAGAGCACCGCCGGCGAGTATCTGCGCATGCGACACGGCCACGCCCGCCTCAAGCTCGGGTGGCTGCTCGACACCGCCGCCGCGCACGCCGGCATACCCGACCCGTACGCGGTCACGGAGGTCGTCCAGGCCGAGTTGATCGTCGACGCCCTGGATCGCTATCTGACGGCCCACTACTACGTGAAGGACGTGACGATCGAGTCGCTGCACTCCTTGGGGTCCACCGCCGCACTGCGGCGACTGCTCGGACGGCAGGTCACCGTCACGTACCTCGACACGCCCATGGCGGCCCGCCGCGCACGCAGCGAAACCGGAGCCGACGACGTGGTCGTGCGCGACGTCGTCAAGGAGAGTCGAGGCGCGGACAGGATCGCGGGCATCGCGGACCGGGTGATCGACAACTCCGGTACACGGCTCGGCCTGGAGCGCTGCCTGGACGCGATGGTCCTCGATCGCCACTGGCCCGCACGGCGCCCGGAGGCGCAGCCCGTGAACATGCTGGGCCTCCCGATCAGCCTGGAGTCCTACCTGCACAAGCTGCTGGACCGCACCACCGGCGGCGCTGACCCGGTGGTGGACCTGCTGGCCGTCACCGGGTCCGGTGCCCGGGGCGAGTTCCAGAGCGGGTGGAGCGACCTCGATGTGTTCGTCGTCTCCGACAACGCCCGTCTGGGTGCCCTCGCCCACGTGCTGGCCGAACTCCGCGCCGACCTGGAAGGCGTCAAGCTCGGCATCAGCGTCGTCACGCTCGCCGAATGCCGCGCCGGAAACCTGTCCGTTCGGCTCCAGCATGTGCTGGCCCAGATCGGTGCTGGTGCCATCACCCCGCTGTGGGTCCGAAACGGCCTGCGGCTCCCCGCTCCGGACCCGGCCGCCATCGTGGCCGCCACCGTCATGAACGGGGTCCAAGCAACCTTCGACATCCGCCGGCAGATCCTCGCCGGCGCCGGCGATCTGCGCACCCTCTACAAGGTGACGGGGGTGTCCGCGAAGGTGCAGTTGGAGTTCCGCGGCGTACCGGTCTCCGCCGACGAGGACGCCCTGACCATGCTCCTCGGCGCCCACGGCCACGACACCTCCCTGGCCCGCACCGCCCGTACCGACCGCGACGCCGCCCTCGAGGCCGCCCGGATCGTCCTCGACCTGTGGAACGACACCATGAACGGAGTGGAGCAGTGACCGACGCAGTCTTCGCCAAGAACTTCCCCGATCGCACGGCCGCGAGGAGGGAAGTTCTTGGCCACCGCCTGGTCGAACACCGTCTCTCCGTTCCCCGGCTCCATGGTCTTCACGACGGGCCGGACGGCAGCCAGGTGGTCTTCGACGACGTGTTCGCTCAGGGACGGTGCGAACTCCTCCTCGGCGACATCATCGCCCTCGCCGACCGCGACCCGAGCCAGATACCCCGTGTCGTCGAGCTCGTTGAAGCCGTGTGCCACGACCTGACCACGGCCTTCATGCCCGAACGCCGATACCCCCTGAGTAGCTGCGTTCCCACCCTCTACGCCGACCGCATCCGACCCGGTGGACGCCTGGACACCTGGTACCTGAACCCCGGCCACTCCCTCGTTCCGGCCGGAGGAAACGTTCCCGCTCTCACTGCGGCTGACCTCGCCGACCACACGATCACCGTCAACGGCCGGCCGCTCGCCATCAACCTCCCCGACATCGTCCACACCACCCGCCAGATCCTGACACCGGACAGCAGCTGGGTGAGCGGACACACTCAGGGAGACCCCACCGAGCCCAACATCGCCGACCCCCTGTGCTGGCTCGACTTCACACTCGCCGGCCTCAACACCCTTCCGGGCGAAGCCGCCAACCTCCTCTGGTACCTGATGGGCCTGGGCGGCTGGCTCGTCCCCACCTATCAACCCGACACCTACCAGCGCACCATGCGCCTCGCCCTGCCGCCCCTCACGACCCCCCGGATCACCCAGCAGCACCACCACCCCCGACTCCGACACCTCGACATCCACTACCAGTGGAACACCGGCCCCGGCCGCCGAGCCGCCCTCACCACCGCCCTGCAAGCCCTGCCCGACATCCCCTGGCACGACTTGCGCCCCTTCCTCACCCTCCGCGTCCTCGGCGTCGTCAGTCCCCGGCCCATGACGACGACCGACACCCTCCTGATGCTGATCAAAGCCGCCGAACTCCATCAGACGAGCAGCAACGCCACCGAGTTCTTCACCCAGCACACATTTGAAACGGAGCTTCCGTGAACCCCACCCTCCCCATCACTGATCAGACGCTGCGCAGCCGACCCCTGCGCGGCCGCACTGCTCTGGTCACCGGAGCCACCGGTGGCATCGGCAGCGCGATCTGCCGTGCCCTCGCCACCGCCGGCGCCCAGGTTGCCATCGCCCATTTCGACGAGGACGCTGCCGCCGCCGGCCTCCTGGACCAGCTGCCCACCCGAGGCATCGCCGTCTCCGGTGATCTCACCGATCCGATGTTCCCGGCCGCCCTGATCGCCACCGTCACCGACGCCCTCGCACCCGTCGACATCCTGATCAACAACGCCGGCGCCTACCCCCGTATCCCCTGGGAAGACCTGGACGAGGCCGACTGGGCACAGTCCCTGGCCGTCAACCTCCACGCTCCGCGCCGCCTGTGCCAGGCTGTCACCGCGAGCATGACGGCACGCGAGTGGGGCAGGATCGTGAACATCGGCTCGATCAATGCCCTCGTGGGCCGTCGCCAGCTCACCCCCTACGCCACGGCCAAGTCCGCGATGATCGGACTGACCCGGTCCCTGGCCCGCGATGTCGGCGCGGGCGGGATCACCGTCAACTCGGTCCTGCCCGGAGCGATCCAGGTTCCTGCTGAAGATGCCCTCCCGCCCTCCGCCCGGGTGTCCCCCGAGCACCAGATCGCCCGCCAGTGCGTTCCCCGCCGCGGGCGGCCGGAGGACGTGGCGGCCGCTGTCGCCTACCTGGCAAGTCCTTCGGCCGGGTTCATCACCGGTCAGAGTCTCCACGTCGATGGCGGCTGGCTGATGAACTGATCTCCTCCGGCCGGGTTCATCACCGGTCAGAGTCTCCACGTTGACGGCGGCTGGATGATGAACTGATCTCCTCGACAGCAACGCCTGAGGAGACACAGTGAAAGAACGAGTGCGTGCCGTCCTGATCACCCCGGCCCACACCATGCTCATCATCCGCCGCACCGTCCCCGGCCGCGACGTCTACCACGTCCTCGTCGGCGGCGGCATCGAGGACGGCGACCCCACCCCGGAAGCGGCTCTCCACCGTGAGATCCACGAGGAGATTGCCGGGAAGGCTCACATCGTCCGGCTGCTGGGCACTCTCGCCGACATCGAACGCGAAGAGATCCAGCACATCTATCTCGCCGAGGTCCGCACCTGGGCCTTCGACGACCGTACCGGCAGCGAGTTCACGCGTGTCGATCGCGGCACCTACGAACTCGTCGAGACCCCCCTCACCACCCCCCAGGCCCTGGCCACCCTCAACCTCCAGCCTCCATCGGTGCTGCCCCTGATCCAGGAGGTCATGTCCGAATGGGCGTGAAGCGGCGCTGGAAACTCGGCTTCCTGGCCGCGAACGCCGCGCGACAGCGAGGAAGACCATCTGGCCGATCACGAGCTGTGCAAGGGCACGTGGGGCGAGCTGGTGTGTTCGGATCTCACGTCCAGGCGGAGCAGCCCGTCACCTTCGAAGGAATTCGGTTGGTATGGCGGTTGGCCTAACAAACCCACCACAGACTTCTGCACGGAGCGGTTCAGATCCGCAGTGCGCCGGCTGATCCTCGGCGTACGCCAGTGGGCACACCGTGCAGACCGACCACGGAAGGGGTTCGATTCCTGAGCGCTGCAGGTGATCCCTGTGGCGTGTCCCTGGAGATCTCTGCAGCTCCAACTTCCCCAGCACCCCGGTGCGCGCTCTGCCTTCGGGCAGGTGCGGCGCCGGGGTGCTGTGTTTTTTCGTGGCTCGCCTTACTCGCCCCGTGAAGGCAGTGAGCACAAGGGATCAGCAGAGCTGATCCGGATCTGACGTTGAAGAACGTCCTTGTCCCGCCAGGAGTCGAGCCATGAACTGCCCGAACTGCGCCAGCGATATGGAGTCGAGCGCCTACGGCATCCGCGCTGGCAAGAAGACCACGCACACGTGCTCCGAGTGCGGTTACAGCGAAACACGCTGAGCGGCTGCTTCTCTCCTTCAACTGCGATCTCGGGCGAACCCATGACAGGCTCGCTCGCCGCCAGCTCCCTCCTCATCGGCATGGGCCTGGCCAGCCTGGCCGACTCCATGAGCGGCTACTGCCTTGCCGCTGCCGCTGCCGTACCCGGCGAGATCATCCTCTTCATCGCGGCGCGAGATCTTGTCAGCCGTCTTGCCCCGCCTGGAGCACGTGGACGGTACGCCGGCCTGTGGGGCAGCAACCTCGCGCTGGCCGTCGTCACCGCGACTTGGGTGATCTGCGGTACCGGAGTGCTCGGGGCTGTCCTGTGCTGGCCCTTGCACTCCAGCATCCGTACTCCGTAACGGCACTGGCAACGCCGAGGTGTTCGTCCCCTGGCTGACGAATCCGGACGACCTCGTTCACCAGGACCTCGCCGCCCTGGAGGCCGCACACATCTACGGCGGGCGCTGCGAACTCGACGAACTCGTCTTCTTTCGAACCCATGCGGGCGGCCCACCCCCAGCACAAGCACTGACCAAGGAGCACGGACCATCATGAGTTTCCTCAGCCGCATCGGCTGCATCGAGACCGAAGAGCAGGAGCGGACCCGGCTGGCCCAGGCCCCCGAAGGCTCGCTGAACCACTACCTGTCAACTCTGCCCGTGACCATCGACGAGTGGCCCAAGGACCTGCTCGTCGAACTGCCCTGGCAGCAGCCGCGCACTCACCAGGCCTACCGCGTCGTCGTGGTGCCGATCGAGTTCCGGGAGGAGGCTCTGCCTGAGGGTGTCGAGGAGGAGCCGCTGCCGCGCAAGCGCCACTCCGGCGCTTGGATGTGTGCCGTGGTGTTCTCCGACCACCCGGACTACCCGGCCAGCGGCTTCCGCATCGACGTCCCAGCCGCCGAGATTGTCCGAGGCCGGAAGGTCGACCTCGCCACCGCCCTGGCTCCGTTGTCATACGTGTCCGGCGAGACTCTGCACACCCCGGAACCGCTGTGCGGCTCGTGCGAAGACTGCGGCCTCTTCCGCCCTCCGTTCTAACGCCACGGCGCCTGCGGATCCGGGGCCTTTGGCCGGTCCCTCCCGGTTCGAGGCGAGGCGGGGCACTGACCGCACGCCGGTTTCCGCAATGCACCTGTGCGGTGTACCAGGTCACCAGGTACGCGGAACCGGTTTGGATGGTGCGCGAAGTCGGCGGCGAGCGGCGGCAGGTCGGCAGCCATAGCACCACCCGTAAAGGGCGCGCTCGCGCTGGCGGTCGGCGCGGTTGCCCACGAGCGGGAGAAGGCCGCCGCCGCGCCCGACCGACCGTCGCGGAAATCCGGATGGCGTATCCGCTCGCCGGTGGGGGTGCCACGCTGCGGCTCATGACCGCCGAGGGCAGCGCGACCGAACGCCACATGATCCCGCTCACGGAGCGGGGCGCGGCCGGTCGGGAGAACCACCCCGCCGGTATCTACCTGGACGCCGTCACCGACGGCGCGAACACGGAAGGACTGAAGACCGCCGCCGGGTGGCACCTGATGCGGTTTGGGTTCAACTACGCGCGCGGCGCGGCCTGGGCGCCGTACACCGGCAGCGCGAGCAGCGAGGCACAGTGGAAAGGAGTGGTGGTCGATGCTGCCCGACGGGCACCAGTGGCCACACACGGTGCGCGTCGCCATCACGGCAACCCCTTCTGGCGCCACCTGACCTTCACCAACGACATCGAGGTCCGGATCACCGTTCCACACGAGGCAGACCGGACGCCACGCCCCGAGCGGCTGCGCTGCACGGTCAAGCCCTTCGATGCGTCGAACCCGAGCTACACCGGGGACCCGCACGCCAGGGGGTGGCCGAAGATCGGGCCCGACCAGGAAGGCACGGTCACAGGAAGCCTGAGTGGTCTCTTCTCGAACGGTGGCCAGCAACTGTGTCAGGACCGGATCACGATCCTCGTGCCGGACGGCAGTATCCAGCCGTAGCCGACTGGGGGCTCTCCCTTTCTGCATGATCAGCGGAGCTGATCCGGTCTGGCCTTCGGAAGATCACGTCCACGCCAGGAGTACAGCCGTGAGCCAGGCGCTCCGCTGCAGAGCAGCGCCGGGGGTCTCACTGCCGAATCCATCACATCTTCCGGGGGAGATCGCCATGCCCGAGCGCACCGAGCACACCCTGCTCTACATCAAGTATGTCGACGACGCCCTCGCCGAGCAGGGTGTCGCCGCAGTTGAAAGCGCGATCTCTGGCATCAGCCTGAGGATCAGGCCACCTCCTTAACTGTGCTTGCCCGCGGGCTTCGCGGCGACGGCCTGCTGCTCGACGTGCCGGGCCGCGATGTACAGGCCCTCGCGGTTCAGGTGTCGCGAGTAGCTCGAGTCGAGGTAGAGCACGGGCACATCGCCAGCGGCCTTCAGAAGCGCAGGGTGCAGCAGGTGCTTGATAGGACCCGAGCCGCCGCCGTAGACGTAGACGACCTCGGTCGTCGCACCGGCCTGGGAGAGGACGTCGCCGAAGGAGGAGAGGATCTCGTCGACCAGGTAGCTGGCCTCGTCCTCGACGAAGCCGGCGGCGCGCTGGTGACGATTCTTCACCAGCACAGACGGCTTCGCGTGGAGGAAGTCCGCCAGCTGCTTGCGTGAGGAGAACTGCAGCGTGGCGTCCGACTCACTCATGCGCTCCATGGCGTTCATCAGCGCGGTGCCGTAGCCCTCGTCGAGCGTGGCTGCCGCCTCGGGGTTGAACCGCCCATCGGTGAAGACCGGGAAGTTCACGGTGCCCTCACCGATGTCGACGCCGATGGTGTTCTGCACCGCCACCAGATCGGAGGCCGTGACCCCTTCCACGACGGAGGCGTCGCGAGTGCGCAGATCATCAAGAAGAGCCTGGGCCAGCGGCTCGCCCTTGTCGGTGATGGCGAACTGCGCGGAGGCACCCTCGGCCATCACCTGAACGTCGACGAACTGCAGGCGCACCGAGACCGGGGTGCTGAAGTTCTTGATCGTCACCAGGTGCACCGCGGGGTCGGAGCTGCCCAGCAGACCGATGAACTCGGCGGCGTAGGCGTGGCGGCGCGCGACGAACTCGGAGATCGGCAGCGCCAGGCCGGCGCGCACGTGCACGCGCAGCTCGTGATCGGGCAGCGCGCCGTTCTCGCGGACGTAGTCGCGCAGGGCCTTCGCGGCGAAGGCACCCAGGACCAGGACCTTGCTCAGCTCCTGATCAGCCTTGGAGTGCTTGCCCAGTACCTCGAACTCGGTGAACTTCGAGCCGCGCACGCTCAGCGCTGCCCGGCCGAAGATTCGGCGGTCCGACGCCGCAACCAGGGTTGTGGTGAGCGAGCAGTCGAGCTGGTTGTAGAAGTCGCCGGCCATCACGGAGGCCGCATCCGCGTCGGGGAGCGGCACCTTCGGCGAGGTGCGGGAAGTCGAGACGACTGCGCTGGGCAGATCGATCTCGTCGAAGATCTCCCGCTTCGTATTCTGGATGACGCCCTTGACGTAGCCGTTGCCGACGTCGATGCCGCCGGTGAGGGTGATGATGTCGTTGCTGTTGGCGCTCATGAATCCGGTCCCTCGGTGTCTGTGTTGTCTGCCTGGAAAATGAAATTCACCGCGTCACTCAGCGCCGAGTACTCGCCATGATTTCGTCAATGGAGGCCAGCTTCGGCGGCTCCGGGGTTGGGCCGGGGGCACTTACCGCAGGATCCTCGACCGTCTCAACAGGTGTGGGAACCGGCTCGGGTTGGGCTACCGGCGCTGGTGCTGTCTTCTCGACGACGGCGTCGGCCTGGTCGGCGACCACGGGCTGTGGCTGGCGAGGAATGGCGGTCGGACGGCGCTCGGTGACCGCCTCGTCGTCCTCGCGCTGCTCGGTGCTCTCCAGCGGCGGCCGGCCGCGACGCGGCAGCTGCTCGACGGGCTTGTAGTAGACGTCGACGTATCCGTCGCGCTGAATGGACTCCCGAATGAGCAGTCGCAGTGACTGCGAGATGTTCTCCTGCTGATCGAGCCACTCGATCACCGAGGTGTCGGCAGCGGGCACGGTCCAGCGGATCTTGCGAGGTTCACTCGGCTGATTCGCCATTGCACTCACCTCGCCCTTCCGATCGCTCCTGCACTCCATCCAGTCGTTCGCCGAATGTCTCTCGCTCTGTCACGTGGACTCACCACCCTTCATGTTTCCCTTCGGATTCGAATCACTATGAGCTCACTCTAGTGTCCCTATTGAGCCCCATGCAAGTCCCATTCGATACGCGAGTTGGACGCCATTAATGTCCCCGGTCGTCTCCGGCGGAGACACCTGCGAGGCGCTGCAGTGCCCCTGCCGGAGACGACTGGGCGCAAGCCGACGGCGCCATGCGCCTATGAGTCCCACATGCAACGCAACAAGGGCTCCCACGGGACGCCCGCGAGACACCTGGCGTCAGGGCGTGGTCTCGGGGAAGCCGATCGGGGGCACGCGTAAGCTCCCACTGGTGTCCCGACTGCGCCTCCTCAGAGACGCCACCCGGCTCCCCGACACAGACGTGTCCTCCGAGGGCGCTATGTGCGACACCGGGGCGGCACTGTTGGAGCGCGCACGAGATACTGTGCGGACACGCGCGGGACTCTGAAAGACCCAGCAACATCAGTCGGTGTCTTATGCGTGTCCCAGTCGCGGCCCCTGCGTGTTCCGGTGGGTCACCGCAGAGACGCGAGGGAAGCGCTGATTCACGGGGCCGCGAGGCCTGACCGCCCCCTTGCTGAAGCCATCCGGCGGGTACGTTGAGACAGTCACGGACCGCTGGCGGAGCGTGGCCGGCACAGCTGTCAGCGAGRCACCGACACAGCGCTGGTGCGGCGGTCGGCACGGGGGCGTCATCGAGCCGACACGGTCGCGCAGAGTGAGAAGGGTCGAAGGGGGGAGTAGGCCCCCACACCCAGCGAGCGTGCGAGGAATGACGTGCTTGCACAGTACGGGCCGTGGGGTGGAAGGGGCTCGGAGGCATTGCTGCGGAGGCGCTCCCTGGAGGAAGACGACAACGCTCCGATACCCCTCGAGCTGCTCGCTGTGCCCGATGGGCAGATGGTCGCCGCAGCCGGGGCTCTCTTCTTCTGATGCATCCACGAGAGACCGCCCCGGGCTCGCCGCGCAAGCGCGAAACGAAACACGGCCCGGGGCCGGATCGTGTGTCGACAAGGTAGTGCCGAACGCCCGCCTCCGGCGCGGTGCGTGACGTGCTGGCACGCCGCCGCGGCACCACCGGAGCAACGGCCAGAGCACGGCGAATCCAGGTCGGTGCAACCAGCAACACGATGGTGCGAGGCCGGCTACGCCGTCAGCAGCGAGCGATGAAGCAGAGCGTTATCCACAGCCGAAGCGACGGCGTCGCGCGAGGACGGATCCGCTGCTAGGCGAGGGCTGTGCCGCCTGCGGCAGCAAGGTGGCGAACCGGAGCTGTGCGCCGTCGGGGGCAGACCCGTACCCCGCCTCGTTCGTGCCTCACGAGGACGGATCGGCACGGGGGTACGGCCGTATCCGGAACGACGAAACAGCAGTACGGCCAGAAGGTGTGACGACCAGGCGAAACGGCCAGACCCGTACTCCCGCTGCTCGAAAGGGGGGAGGGGTACGAGTCGAGAGGGTACGGACCGTTTCCCCTGATGTTCCAGGCTTCCACTCATGCTCCAGCCGTGGAACAGCGGGGACGGCGACAAGGAAGTGAAAGGGCATAAGGGAAACTGATAACGCGTGCCCTGCGGACCCTCGCTCCGCTCGGCCTCTTTACTGCGCTCCGATGACGTGTCAGGCATAGCCCGACGGGTTTCCACCGGTCGCTGAGCTCGCCGGCCCCTCGGTCGCCGGCGCTCCCTCTGGCTATGCCCAGCCCTGCGCTTGAGAGGCGAACCCCAACGCTGCCCCGCCGCAGTTGTCCACAGACGTGCGGACCAGCGAGCGGACAGGGGTGAAGGGTGCAGCAGTGGATAGGCGGGCGGGCAGCGCCTGGCTCAGGCGAGAAGTGACGCTCCGCGCGGCGGCTCGCAGTGCGATCCGGCCAGGGGTGGATCACTCAAGCGGGATCTTCCGGGTCGTCAGCCGGCAGGGCTGGCGCGGGAGCTGGGCTGAACATCGAGATCGCACGGACCCCACCGGGGTCCGCACTCGATGGTCGCTACCCCACCCGAGTCCACGCAGAGGCACGACATCGACACAGTCCCAGCCTGAACTCGTCCTGCGATAAAGGAGCCTGCTGCGTGCCGAAGTTGTAGCAGTCGAACAGCGAAGCCGTCGCCGAGTATGCGCTCCGGCGAAGTCGGGGACGTCGATAGTGTCGACTTCACCGACGACGAGAACAGAACGGTCGTCACCGTGAGCATCCCCCGCAGCGGTGACGGGATGTACATCGCCCACCTCATGCCGATGTGTAGTGACGATCAGATCCGCGTCGAGCTCCATCGGGAGAAGGGCCTGGCCGTGATCGGGTCCAGTACCGGCTGGCCGGAATGGGACAGCGGCATGCGGGCCGCCGCGCCTGCCCAGACGTCATGACCACAGCTCTCGATTCCAGCTGTGGAGACCACCGAGTCATAAGGAGAGGAGACTCGAATGATTGCTGAAATGATTCCAGAATCGTCCTCGCGCGTCGTCCTCGTCACCGGTTCCCGCAGCTGGAACGACGCGAAGAGCATGCGTGAGACGTTCAGCGACGCCTGGCGCGGCTGGGGGCCCAAGAACGCCACCCGGCCGGTGCTTCTTTCGGGGCACTGTCCCAAGGGGGCCGACGCCATGGCTGAACTGATGTGGCGGGACGCAGGCTCCGAGATCATCATCTTTCCCGCCGATTGGTCGGCCCACAGGGGAGCAGCCGGCTTCCAGCGGAACCAGGAGATGGTCGACGCCGCCCAGGTCTTCCGCGAGGCCGGGGCTCAGGTGCTGTGCACGGCCTTCTTCGACCTCTGCCAGAAGCCCGGATGCCCGAAGCGAAGCCAGGAGCAGCTCATGCCAGATACACCGGGGCACTTCTCGCACGGCACCATCCACTGCAGGGCTCGAGCGCGAGCTGCGGGGATCAAGACGACCAACGTGATCCATCCGGTCTGAAGACGCGCGAAGGGCCCTGCAGTGTGCTGCAGGGCCCTTCGGGGGCGAACGAGAGAAGTCGGCCAGGAGGCGAACATCAGGCTCAGCGCTAGTTGCTCCGATCGATGCCGTGAGCCTCGTCGTAGGCCTTCATGACCTTCTTCGGGATGCGCCCCCGATCCGCGAACTCGTGGCCCTTCTCCTTGGCCCACTCGCGGATCTTGTCTCGCTCCTCGGCAGTCGTCTCAGGTACGACTCGCTTCTTGGGTGCAGGCTTCCCGGCTTTCCGGCTGACCTCCATGTACGACTTCAGCGCAGCCTCAAGGCTCTTCTTCTCCTCAGCTGTGAGATCGACTTCGTACCAGGTGTCTCCCAGGCCGAAGGTCACGGTAGCCGCATCCGGCTTACCGCTGAGATCTGACTCGACAATGCTTCGAATAGCCATACTGGCGAGAGTAGCTGATGCGCAAGGACTTTGGAAAGCCTGTCGCAATCATTCGACATAGGTGTGCCATTTGGGGCCCGGATGAGGCTCAAAGATGCTGGTGAATTGGCAGAAGGAGTGACTGTTACTGCTAGAATCGCAGTAACGTTGAAAGGCGTCTCATGCCCCGTTCTCCACCGACCAGCGACCCCGATCGAGAGGGCCTCCACGATGTCCACGCTTCATGCCGTCGACGACCACTCGCTCGCCGACGAGGACATCGACCTCTTCATGCTGCTGTGCCAACGCAGAGGATGGTCGGATCAGTACCTGAAGGAGATCGAGTCCACCGAGCACGACGAACTCCTGGACCTGGCCGAGATGGTCGAAGCCCTTCATGACTCCCGGAGCGCGGGCAAGAAGATCAGCACCGCCCCCGACTTCGACATGGACGGCATCTCCTCTGGCGTCCTCGGCCACGCAGGCCTGTCCGAGCTCGGCTTTGACGTCGAGCTGCACCTCCCCGACTACCGCCGCGGCTGCGAGCTCGCGCCCGAGGACGTCGCCGAGATCCATGCGAAGTGGCCTGATGCCCGGGCTCTGCTCACCAGCGACGGCGGAGTGAACTCCCGCCGCGGTATCGCCGCCGCGCGTGCCCTGGGCTGGACGACGTTGGTGACCGACCACCACGAGGAGCTCGCGCCGGGCTCGACCGCGGACATCACTGTCGACCCGTGCCGGATCGACGAGACCTACGCCCATACCGGGATCTGCGGTGCCCACGACCTCTACCGGGTGATCGAGGCGTACACCCGCGTGCACCGGCCCGAGAAGCTCTGGGAGATCCGCCTGCTGCGTCTGTTCGCCGGCCTCGGCACTGTCTCCGACGTCATGCCCGTGCCGTACGAGAACCGCCAGCTGGTGCGCGATGCGATCTCGATTGCCCGCCTGCTGCGCGTCGCCGCGCCGAAGACCATCCCCAATCCCTGGGGTGGGTTCGACGCCGACCCCGATGCCATCGACATCGACATCGAGCGGTCGATGCTGATGCAGCTGCTGCGCACCGAGCCGCATCACCCGGTCTTCCTCCGGGCCTTCGAGGTCTTCGCGATCGTGCTCAAGGCCTTCGCCCAGGCCGGCAAGATCGCCGGGGACCAGCCTCTGGCCCCGTGGGTGTGCCTCCTGGACGCCCCCCGGGCACGTACGGGCTGCTGGCCAACCGGATGATGGGGATCAACGGCCACCCGGTCGTCCTCGTCAACCGGCCTGCCGGCCCCGACGATTTCGTCAGCGGTTCCGGCCGCGCGCCGAGGTGGTTCGACATCATCACCAGCCTGGAGCAGCACGACGGTCTCAGCGCCATCGGACACCAGCAGGCCTGCGGCGTTCGCGTCGCGAAGGCCGAGAAGCTGGGCGACCCAGGTCGTCTCTTTCGGATCTTGTCGGCCGGGCCCGCGGCGTCCGGTGCCGTACATGGCAAGGCGGAGGGGTGCAGCGTGTACTGGACGTACTCGGGCGCCCCGACAACCTGGGGGTCTCCCCGGACGGAGTCTGGGGGATCAGGTGCGGTGCCGGGCGTCGCGGGTCCGGCAAGATCCGGAAGAGACGGCCTGGCCGCCGTGCTGCAGCAGACCACGCAGGTTGCCCTGCTCGCCGTCAGCACCGATGGCCCCAAAGGCGATCTCGTGCTCGGCCCGGACGCCGACTGTGACGCCGGCCTTGAAGATCTGCAGCCGCTGTTCGAGCTGGTGCGCCGGACCGAGGGCCTCAAGCCCTTCGGGTACGGCTTCACCACGCCGGTCGTCGAGATCGCGATCGAGCCCCTGGGCCTGCGCGTGGACCGGATCGGATCCGAATCGCACTACCTGCGCCTGGTCACCCGGTCCGGCCTGTCCTGCCTGTCCTGCCTGTGGTGGAACGTCGCCGAGGAGAAGTTCGACGTGATCCAGAGCTTCGTGCAGCGCGCCAGCCGTACCCAGCTCGGGACGCTGCGCTTCACGGCGACGTTGCAGCTGAACACCTTCCGCGGCGACACCCGCGTCCAGGCCGTCATCAACGAACAGATCACCACGGCTGCTTGAGCCCCGTAGAGGAGAAGACCATGACGACGCCACCGACCACTTCGCGTCTGCTCGGCATCGGGTGGTGCGCCCTCGTGCCGTTCGCCGTCGTCGCGGCCTACCTCGGTCTGGGCACCGTCGCAGTCCGCCTCGTCGGCGAGCCGATCGTCGCGACCTCCGTCCTGGGCATGCTTGTTGTCGTCCTGGTCGGCTCAGTGAGGATCCAGCGGCCCCAGTGGCTCGCGCATGCGCCGGCCCCGCGGCCGAGCATGGAAATTCCGCGCTTCGGGTGGACCGCCGTCGGCTGCGCGGTTCTGGCATTCCTCGCCGGGCAGTCGCTGGCCTTGTGGATCTACGCCGCGACCGGGTCCACAGGCTTCGACGCGTCGAACCAGACGAGGCACGCGGCTGGAGTGCTGGCGACCCTGCTGCTCGCCATGGTCGCGGCTCCTGCGGGAGAGGAGGCCCTGTTCCGAGGGCTGGTCTACCCATTGCTGCGCAAGCGGGTGAGCATCCTCGCTTCCACGCTGGTCACCGCCGTGGTGTTCGGCCTGCTGCACGGCAACGCCGTGCAGTTCGCCTCGACCCTGCCATTGGCGGTGCTCCTGGCCCTGATCTACGAACACACGCGCGTGCTGTGGCCCTGCGTGCTCCTGCACCTGGGCTTCAACCTCGCTGCCGCCCTTGTCCCAGCACAGGCGCTCTTCGCTCTGGCGAACCCCGTCTCCGCAGTGCTCCTGTACCTGGCTTTCGCTGGTTGTGCCTTTGGGCTCTACCGGCGGGTCGCCGGCTTGACCGCGCCAGGCGCAGCCCAGGCCCCGGGTGGCGAGTCCGCGATGCAGTGAGCGAGGTACTCAGCCTCTTCTGGACACCGATGGTGCCCTCCGCACTGGACCTGACGGCCTGCCAGCCACCGGTCCCGCGTACGGAGGGCATGTTCGTGGTGACTGGGGCGATCCGGCCACCGGGGGTGTGGCTGAAGGTAACTATTCAGTGATGCTCATCAGGAGGGGAGAGGATCTCATCATGGCTGTCGTCGGCACCCGCACGTACGACTCGCGAGGAAAGCTCGTCCATCCCGAGACGCTCGACATCAGTCGTGCGAAGATCCTGGGTCCAGCACCCCGACCTCGCCGCGGCCGTCGCCGCGGTCGCCGGCGTGTGCACCCCGCCGCTGGAGGCCGCGCTGCGCGTTCTGTGGCCGCACGTCGTGCGCAGCCCTCACCAACGGCGAGCCGCGCTCTCGCTCGATGCCTGCGCCCGGGAACTCGTGTTCATCGGCGGCCCGCTACTCGTCCTGGCCCCGCACACCCTGACCGGCACCACCGTCGTGCTCATCGCCACAGCGGCGATCGTGCTCGCCGGGTGCGCGCTGTTCCTCACCGCACCGCCGGCCGCCCCGCACGTGGAAGCCGTCCTGCACCCGCACGCACTGGCTCGGCCCGATCCGTACCCCTGGTCTGCGCGCCCTGGCGGCAGCCCTGTTCGGGGCGGGCATCACCCTGGGAGCACTCAACGTCGTCGCCCTCGCCGCCGCCGAACGTCACCACGCCGAGTACCTCTCGACGATGACGCCCGCGGCGCTCGCCGTCGGCAGCCTGATCGGCGGCCTCCTCTACGGACGCCGCACCTGGCCCGGCACGCCGACGCGTCAACTCCGCACGCTCGGTTGTGGCTTTGCGGTCGGCTCCCTGCCGACGCTTGCCGACCCCGCCCCTGCCCTGGCCATCACGGTCGCCGTACTGCCCGGCCTCTTCCTCGCGCCGCTGCCGGTGACGGCCTTCCACACGCTGGACTTCCTCGGCCCCCGCCTGCTCTCGCTGAGGCGTCGGCCTGGCTCATCGCCTCTCTGGGCCTGGGACAGGCCGGTGGGATCGCACTCGCGGGGCTCGTGCCAGCGGCCACTGCTCCCGCGGCAGCCGCAGGTGTTGCCGCCGGCGGGGCCGCAGCCGGGTCCGTCGTGCTGCCGCCACTTCACCCCTGCTGCCGACCGCCCTCCGGTGGCGGCTACTCAGCCGAGCCGCCGACCAGACCATGAGAGAAGTAAGTCAGCCTCCCCGCACAAGGGTTGGGGCAGACTACGGCGAGCATGGATCCCGGGTGCACCCGAACGTGCGCTAAATCCAGTCGACTTGACAGGATCGTTACGTGTAGGGATATCGTACGATCTCCCATCAAGTGGGCTAGATGGTCAACATCTTTGGTTGACCTGGCCATACTGTTCAGTTCCGCAACGGGGGGTAAGGCCAGTACATGCGGTGGAAAGCTCGCCGCGTCGGCAAGGGGTATGCGGTCAGCCGCCGTGCCGGACGCAGAGTGGCCGGGAACATCGTTGAGGAAACCAAGCGCCGGGCGCAGCCGTTTGACAACATCTTCCCCCCGCGCAGTGTCCGCGGATCACGACCAGTCCACCGCATTGCCACCCGGGCGTTCACGGGCGCCGTCATCGCGATGGCCTTCGTGTCCACCGTTGCGTTCGAGGTTGTCGCTGAAGTTCCGTACTTCATGGAACCGCACGCCGACGTCTTGGGTCTGCATATAGGCATGGGCCTGTTCTGTCTCTGCACCGCTGCCGTCGCGGTCTGCGCGGCGCAGCGGCGCGGCGCGGTCAAGCAGACACCCCGGCGGGCGGTGAAGCCCGGCAGGGTGGTGATGGCCGTGGCGATGGTGCAGCACGTCGTCTACGACGTGCTGCACATGGTCACCACACGTCGTCACGCTGGGCAGCGAGGCGGGGGTTCACTGCACACGCGGAAAGTCTGACGACTACTGGCTCAGCCTGCCCAACGCATGCCTGAGCGCGGGGCGGCTGGCGACCCGAAAGCAAGCGGGGCAGGGGCGAGGGGGGACGGGGCGATGAGGTGGGCTGCTCGACGGAAGACCGCCCGGAGCGGGGAGAGTGGCGGGTTGCGTGCAGAACCAGGCGGTAGAACGCCGACGCACCTCGCGAGAGCGGTCATGCGGTGGCGCGGGGATCCTTCGCGACGCGCCCTCTTGAAGGAATGCGAGAAGCTGCTTGCCGATCTGCCTGTGCCCACTCCCTTCAGTGTCGAGGCGCTGGTCCGGAACATGGAGCATGCACTGAAGCGTCAGATTCGGCTGGTGCCTTTTGACGACCCGGATGGAGGGCTGGGCACAGCCTGCGGCCTTCGAGTCAGGACGCCGGAGTTCACGGTCGTGCTCTACCGGCGCCGATCCAGCCGGAACCAGACCGAGCACATCATCCTTCATGAGCTGGCGCACGAGTGGCTGGACCACGGGAGCACCCTGACCGATGAAGAGGTCGAGCGATACGTCCCTGGGCACATCCGGGAGGAAGTCCTTCGTCGATTCCCCTCGGCTCTGGTCCAAGGCCGCGTGAACTACGACAGCCCGGAGGAGCAGCAGGCCGAGTTGTCGGCGTCCCTGATCAAGCGGTTGGCCCGCCGTCAGCCGTTGGCCGGCGACGACATGGTCAGCCTCTTGGAGTCCTCGCTCTCCCACCCGGTTGCTCCGCCGCGGCGTAGCTCCAAGAACGAATAACGGACGGCATGCTCGACTTCTTCAGGTACCTGACCGCGGCAGTGATGACCCTCATAGCCGTCTGGCGATTCCCCGCCGTCCGGTACGGTGACGCCCACCGCCGAGCCCTCTGGGGCGGCTACGCCGGATTCTCCGTGGCCTTGTGGCTCTACACACCAGCAGCGCTGCACGCCGTGGACCGCATCCCCGTGATCGACCTGAACGCTCTCCTCAGACACTTCGCCAGCACCGCCGCCATCATCGCGTCCTTGACGTACGTTGCGACCAGCTACGGCAAGAGCTCCGAGGCCGTGGTGCCCCGACACGTCACGGTGTCGCGCTGGATCGCCCGTGCCTCCTACCCGGTGGGCGCAATCGGCGTGACCCTGCTCACCATTCTCTTTTTCACCGTTGTGGACCGCCACCGGCAAAGTGACGACTTTCTCGGCGATCATGCAGGGGAATTGGGCGCCGCTGTGTATATGAGCGTCTTCTACTTCTTCCCGCTCGTCACAACCGCCGTCTGCGGCTACCAGTGGTCGCGGGGGGCGCGAGAAGCCGAGACGACCAGTATGCGAATCGGTCTCAGGCTCATGGGAATCTCGATGTGGATGGGGCTCCTCCATACGACGGCCCGAATCGTCATCGTGTGGACGGCGGTATTTTTCCCGCTGAGCCATTCCACAGTGGAGATACTCATTGATCTCACGGCGATGTGGATGAACCTGCTCTTCCTGATCGTGGCTGTAGGCGCGAGCATCCCCACCACCAGCGTCGTTGCTGCTCGCTGGAAGACATGGAAGACCCTCTACCGGCTTCACCCGCTCTGGTTCGACCTGGTGAAGGCTTTCCCCGGAACGAGTCTCTACCCGCCCGGGTCGCGCCTGGCCGAGCTGATCCACATGCGGGTCCCCAGCGATGTCCGCCTGGACCGATGGACCCAGGACGTCGCCGATGCCTGCGAGAAGCTCCGGTACTACGCCCCGGAGACGCTCCTGTGGGCAGCTGAGGAGACAGCCGCGTCGCACCCCGACCCCGAGCCGGGCGCCGAGGCGTACTGGATTGCCGCGGCGCTCCGTGCCGCTGCCTCCACAAAGGCCAGCCAGTACGCGACAGGCCCGCTCCAGGAGAAACCTTTCGTCGACACGAACAGTGAGGCAGCTTGGCTCGTGCGAGTGAGCAAGGCTTACGCGGTCATCACCCCGGGCGACGCTCAAGAGCTTCTGCAGCAGTCTGCGGAGCTGAGTCTTGAACCGGACGCGTAAAACGGTGCAGCCCGAAAATGCTATTCGAGTTGCAGGTGCTGCTCCTTGCGGCTGAAGAAGTCGACTCAATTGGGAGGTCGCGTGAAATAGGAAATAGACCCCAGGTGCTATTGCCGCCCTTCGGATTCGGGCGGGGCCCGCCAGTCCCGCAAAGAGGTGGCTGGTACCGTGGGCCAGACAGTGGGTGGCATCGTTTTCCGCCCTGTAAATACCGCCGACCCTGGAAAGCGAAGCGCAGGCGCTGTCGCCGCCACGCGTATGCCGGGGCCGGAACGCTGTCCAGTACGGGCGGCGCCCAGATTCTCAGCACTGGAGTTCCTGCATGTCTCAGCACACCGGCCTCGTCCTCGACTTCGGAGGCGTGCTCACCACACCGCTCCTGCCCGTGGTGCTCGCCTTCGAGCAGCGTGAAGGGCTTCCCCAGGGTGCATGCATCTCGGCCCTGTACCAGGACGAAGAGGGCGTCCGGATCACCAGCGACCTCGAGCGTGGAGCGGTCAGCCAGACCGAGTGGAACGAGATTGCCGGCAAGAAGCTGGGCGTCTCTCCCGACAACTTGATGGGCAGGATCTTCGGAGGCCTGCGTCCGGAGCCGCTGCTGATCAACGCGGCCGCCGCGGCGCGGCGAGCGGGGATCAAGGTGGGCATCCTGTCCAATTCGGTGGGCCTCGCGCCCTGGGACCTCTACGACGGCTACGACCTCGACAAGCTGTACGACGTCGTGGTGATCTCCGAGCACCACCAGCTGCGCAAGCCCGACCCCGAGCTCTTCGAGATCACGCTCAAGCTCATGGAGATGCCTGCCGAGCAGTGCGTCTTCGTGGACGACACCGAGGCGTACGTCCAGGCGGCGGAGCAGCTCGGTTTCGCGGGGGTGCACAACAAGGACCCCAAGCAGACGGTGGCCGACCTGTCGAACCTGCTGGGCGTGGACCTCACCGCCGCGCCGTAGCCGGCCCCCCGGGCAGGCGCCTGGTCCAGCCGTCCCCGGCCGTTGGCCACCTCACTGCGAGGTGGCCAACCGGCACGCCGCATGGGGCGTGCCCCAAGCTGCAGCTCAGCCGCGAAGGGCGTCAGGCTGAGGGCGGGAAGCGGCCGGCTCTGCCATGGCCAGGGGCGGACGGCTCGGCGGCGCTGTCAAGGCGTGGCGCCGGCGTCACTGCTCGCTCTGCTCGCCCGGCAGCTTGTTCTTCAGCTCTCCGACGACTTCGTTGATCTTGGCCATCATGCCGGCCGACAGCCCCGCCTGGTTGCCGCGGGCGGCGAGGCCGAGGATCTGGCCTTGGTGAATCGACCCGAGGAAGCGGATGGCTTCGAGGAATTCACCGGCCGCAGGGCTCAACTCGGCGTCGTCCTGGAAGAGGGCGATGTCGACCTGGAGAGCATGAGCCAGGCCGGCACGTACTGCGTCCGAGGCAGTCGTTGGGGCGCCCGAACGAAGCGCGGCGATATCATCGGCAGTCATGTGCGTCGTGCCGCTGTGCTCGTTGACGGCCTGCGCGATCTGCTCGTTGGACGGAGACGTTTGGCCTACGTACCCGTGCTCCAGAAGATAGTTGATCTTCTCGCCGACCGTGCGAGGTGCAGACGGACGAGCTTCCCTCAGCGGCCGCACCCTGCGGAGCCCGAACGAGACATCCTGCGCGGTCAGTAGCTCTTCCGTCGTCACCCCGTAGGCGCGCGAGAGAGGTCCCACGTAGGCATCCTGGAGTCGACGCCTGCCGGACTCCGCGTTGCTCAGCGGCACGCGACTGGCGTTGATGGCCTCGGAGGCCTGCGCCACGCTGAGGCCGGCGTCGCAGCGGAGCAACTGCAGGTCCACGGCGCCGTCGTAGGGGAAGAGGACGTCAAGGTCCTGACCAAGTGCCGACGCGATCCCTGGGAGTTTCTCCCCCTTGGGGAACTCCTCGCCGCTTTCCCATCGCGCCACAGTCGGGCCGCGGACACCTACTTTCGCGCCCAACTCCTTCTGGCTGAGCTCCTTACCCCGTCTGACAGCCCGCACTCGGCTGCCGTCGAATTGACGTGGCACATGAACTCCTGCGACTTGGCGGTCTGGACCTCGGGTGGCGACGAGAGAACCCTAACGGCAACTGGCTTGATCGATCCATGCATCTACCGTACGTTTCTGTATCGCACCTGATGGTAGGGCTCTGCTCGCGCGTCGATCCTATGCCCTGGTTAGTCCATCGCTGAACTACTCGCCCTGTTCATGACCGGGTCCACCGGACCCGGTCATGCAACGGTCCAGGAACCTGGAAGGATCCCACCGATGATCCAGTCCCACCCAGAGGTGTTCAACTCTGGCGAGTTCAAAGGTTTCAACGAAGCCCGGCGAATCATGTGGTGCTATGAGGCTCGTGCCCGCGTGTGCGAGCGGTTCGAGGAGACGAGCTTCATCGGCGATACCAACGTTGCAGCGGTCCACGTCGACAACACCACCAGGGCGGACCGCGTGTTCCTCGTGGCATTCGACGAGGCCGGCCAGCAGGTCGGCGTTGACACGCTCTACATCGACGGACCGAATCAACACCTCGACATCGCTTCCGAGTTCGACCACGACTTCACCGGGATGGACGTCGTGCCGGACTCGCAGCTTGACCAGGCCATCTCTCGCGAGAACGGCTGGGTCGTCAACCTGAAGGTACTGCGCGAGTACGAGCCCTTGGTCGATCGCCGGGCCACGCAGCGTGCGGTGTTCTTGATGCATCTGCAGGACATGATGAAGACCGGCGATGTCCGCGGATTCCTGTTTGGCCGAGGTGAGTCCGATGAGACTGATGCGGCGTGAGGGGCCACGATCTTGTACATCGGACGACCCCGCTGACCAGGCTGTCGGCGGGGTCGCCTGATCTCTGACGCTGTTGCGGCGCCGCGTTCTCGCAACGAGGGGGGATCAGCACAGCTGATCCGGGTGTCGAACCCGGGCCGACTGCAGGCGTGCCGTGGACCGGCTCGCGCCGGTCCCGGGTGACGCCTGGCGGTGAGCCCCACGAGGTCAGGCAGTTCGTCTTCGACGCAGTCGCCTTCTAGGAGCGGAACCCGTGAGCGAACCGCTGAGCAGAACGGCATCCTGTCCATGGACGACGAGATCGAGAAGCTGCGCCGGCTGCGCACGCGACTGATGGACCTGCAGGCCGCCGGTCAGCAGACTTCTCCGCCTGAGGAGACGACGCCCTGACGGCCTCGTGGCGTCAGGGCGTCGATTCAGGCTCGGTACGTGACGGTGTTGCCCTGTCGCGTCGTCACACCGGCGGGATGAGCAGCGAGGCCCCCGCGTAGATGAGATCCTGAATCTGGACCTTGCTTATCTCGACCAGAATGCCGATCGGAACCCCCGTCATCCCCGAGATCGCGGCGAGCGTATCGCCCGGCTCGATGGTGTACGGCTTCGTCTTCGGCGCGGGCTCGGCCGGTGCGCCCGATCCGTTGGGCTCGTCCTCGTCCTCGTCCTCGTCGCCGCGACCGGGCGTCGGAGCCGGACTCGCCCCGCTCTCGTCCTGCTTCGCCGTGCCGCCCTCGCTCGGCTGCTGGGCGCTGCCGCCTCCGGCGTCCTTCTCGTTCGGGTTCCCCGGTACCTCGGCCGGGGCGTGATTGCCCTGCAGTGCCCGGGTGAAGCCGCCGTCGGAAGTCGCGAGCTGCGTCAGGCCCCAGCCGGCGAAGAGCGCCGCTCCGCCCGCCATGACGCTGGCCGCGATGAGCGGCCCTTTGCCGAAGCCCATCGGGCCGGCGTGACTCCCGGCAGTCGCCCTCGTCTGTGCCTTCGGCTTCGACGCCGTCCCCACTGGCCCCTGAATCGTAGCCGCCATCCCTGCCTCAACTCCTCTATGAATAGCATGCAGAGTCATCCGTGTTCGACATTGACATTCTACTCATAGTCGAATCCAAGTCGATACGATAGGGGATTGAATGGCGGTCGGAATCCTGTCCGATGGGTCGCCAATGGATCCCCGAACCATCGACCGCCAGGCCGAACGAAGGAAGCGCACCACCATGGCCAACGACGATCATTCACGCCGAGGTCCAGTTCGCCGATCCGAACAACCCACCCTCGAGGGGCAGTTCGTTTCCGCGCGCCGCTACGGCTCCCCGAAGCGGCCCGAAACCGGACCCAACTACTCCATCGACTCGAAGGGCACCACCCTGCCGGTCATCGCGATCCCTTCTTTGAAGGGCGACGGCACCTACGACCAGGACGAGTCCGGCCGGGAGCTCGTGCATGGCCTCGACGTCACGCTCGTCCTTCAATGACCGCGGTCTGGCCCTCAAGCAGGTGATCGTTCACGAGTAGCCGCGCTACTACAATGCCGGCGGCATCGATCAGGCTGAGCTGGCTGCGCGTGGCATCGTGCTCAACGGCACGCCGCGCTCCGTTCAGGCCACCCCTGCCAGTGCTGCCCCTCCCGCCGCTGTCCCGGTGGCGACCGAGGTGGAGGACGGCCTGTCCTTTCCGGCCCCGCAGCCTGCGTCCGCACCTGTGGCCGTGGCCGCTCAGGCCCTGGTTCAGACTGCCCCGGCGACCGTGGGTGTCCGCGCCGGCCTTCGCGTCCATCGAGGACCTCTACGCGCAGCCGGCCGTGAAGGCCAGCGAGAGCTCCGGCGCTTCAGCGTCCGCTGTCGACACCACCGAGGACATGCCCGGCATCCCGTACTCGCAGGCCATCATCGAGCAGACCCTGTCCGGTGCACGTCATCAGCTCCGGGATCCCGGCGACTTCAACCACGACATGTCCCGCTGGGAGTTCTCGGTTCTCGCCTCGCTCTACGGTCGGATGCGGACGCAACTGCGGGCCTGCAGCGCCCTCGGCGTCGAGTACTCGACAGGCGACACCTCGTGGGTGCTCTACAAGGCTGGGCTCGACGTCATTCCTGCGCGCCCCAAACACAGCGAGCGGCGAAACGGCCGGCCTTCCTCCTCGACCGGGCGGCTGCGCTCGTGGCTGACCGCGAGGCCCGCTCCTCGTCGACCAACTGACGCTCCATGCCTGTTCCTGCTGCTTCTGCTTCTGCTCCTGGTTCATCTGCTGCCTCCGTCAGCGGGTGAGGCAGGTGACGGGTACTGCGCAGGAGCCGAGTACAGGTGGGGGACAGCGCTGATCGCGCGGAGCGCGATCGGGTGGCGATGTGCAGCAGGACTCCATTGAGGCTGGTGCGACGCCCGCTCCCATGGGCGAACCCGGTATTGGCAAGTCCAGCTTCGTCGAGGCCCTGGCCTACTTCATGGGCACGCAGGCCTTCACGCTGCCGTGCAACCAGCTCGCCGACCGCCCTGGACGACCGTGACCGAGTGGTGGCCCTGTGGCGCTCGCTCGGCATTGTCTGCATGCAGGTCGACGAGGGGAACTTCTGAAGTCGTGACTGTCCATCAATCAGGGGCCCGTGCTCCAGCCCCGCACCGTGCGGGACTGGAGCACGGGCTCCTCCTTCTCTTGCCTGGCCCGCCTCTCGGAGATGGAGTGAACCATCATTCGACACCCGTATCGACTCGGCGATGACCCTCGTATGTGAGTCGACAAGAAGTTGATCTCGACTGACTATACTGAAGGCATGACTCGCAACGACAACGCTCACGACAACAGCACTTCCGGTGCCGAGCTCCCGAAGTTCTCTGTCAATGTCGTCCCGACAGGCCAGCTCGGGCACGAGGAACTCGCCACGATTCTGAACCTCTATCGCCGCGGCCAGATCACGCCGCTGATCTTCGGAGACGGCAACAAGCCCGAGGCTGCGATCATCCCCTTTGCCGCGTTCGTGCGCCTCATGAAGTACGACCACGCGGCCCATGTCCACGCTGAGGCTGATTTCCAGGCCGAGCTCTCCCATCGCATCCAGGAGTCCGACGCCTCCGGCGAGGCGGGCATGACCATCGAAGAGCTGGCCGAGAGCCTCGGCCCGCTCGGTCAGCAGTGGGCGGATGACCATCGTGCTGCCCAGCAGAAGAAGACCCATGAGTGAGCGTGGGCCTGCCATCCGCTTCCTGCCGACCGCCGGTCTCAAGCAGGACCTCCAGACTCTCCACGACGCTGCGATGATGCGACCTCTTGGACCGGAGGGCCGGCTCCTGCGCGTGGCTCTCAACCAGCTGAGCCGGATCCAGCAAGGCGCGCCGGGCACGCACCCGCTGGGGTACTTGCCCAGTTATCCCGACCTCTCCGATTGCGAGACCACATACGTCGGCGCGGATCCGAATGCAAAGCCCTCGCACCGGATCGTCTGGCGGGAGCACGCGCCCCAGCGCCCGGGCGAGCCCGTCACCCGCGAGGTCATCGCCCTGGGTGAACGCGCGAACGGGCAGGCCTACTACATGGCCGGTCAGCGTCTGGGCCGCCCTGTGGGCTTCACTCTCGCCGAGCTGGCCGCGCAGCGCGAGCCGATTGCGAGTCCCTCGCGACCCGGACGGCGCTTGATCGGCAGTTTCGACACGCCATCCATGAACGAGCCTGACCTCCAGTTCGAGTGACCTGTACCTGGCCGTGGCCGGCGTGCTCATCGTCCCGGTCAGCGCGCTCGTGCTGATCTTCGTCATCGCCGACGGCTGAGCCTCGCGGCCGAACTTGTCTCATCCATAAAGAAAATCCCCGTGATGCCTGCAGGCATCACGGGGATTTTCCTTTCTGTCGGCTCCTCGCTGTCTACGACGCGGGCCGCAGCTCACGACCTTCAATGACGTTTTCGAACTTGTCGGCATCCCCGATCGCCCCGTAGGTATCGCGTGAGGCGTCGTCCCCATTGCCCCCCAGTCGGCGGTTGAAGCTGCTCGATGCGGAGAACTTGAGAACCACGTAGTCATCGACGTTGCTCTTGCCGAAGCGCACCTTGTGACCCTTATGGTCCTGCCGGTAGAAGCGGCCGAAGCTCGTGAGTACGACCGCCTCTCCGCAGCTGACCGCGCCAGTGAGTTCACCAAGCAACGACTCGTACACCTTGTTCACCACCCGGACGGGCAACTTGCTGCGAGTCGCGACCCGCGAGATGAATTCGCGCTTACTGACACGCGGCGTCTTCGTCGTTTCCATGTCTACACCCTGCCCTATCGTCGTTCATTACACGGTTCCACTGAGAAACCAGTCTATCGGAGATAGGTATGAGTGGAGAAGAGGAGTTGGGCGTATCAAGTGCAGTCGCCATGCTTTCTTTGCTCATTTGACTAGATTTCCAGATCTGGCTCGATCCCCTCCCGGTCGTCCTCGGGCTCATAGCCGACCGACTCGATGATGGTCCGCGTGTTCGGATCGCGGCGCCGGTTCACGACCTTGTCGTGAGACTCCCCGAACCGCTGCTGCGCCGCCACGCGGTCGGCCGCATCGAGCTTCGCGCCGATGCTGCGCTCTCCGAACTCCATCATCGAACTCAGTGCCGACATCGCGCCCTGCTTGATGGCGTTGACGTTCGGCCTGTTCTGCGCCCGCTGTTGCTCCCATCGGCTCCGATCCTCCGGTGTGACGTAGCCGAACATCCGCGCGAAGCGCGATCCGAACCTGACCTGCTGTCGCTCGTTCTGTTCCTGGTTCATGCCCCCTCCTCCTGCTCCTTGTTCGTGTTCCCGGATCGCGCTCAGGTGGGCTGGTAGTCCTCGGAGTCGGCCCCAGCGTTCGGGCCGTTGTCCTGCGCGCCGGCCTCCTGCTCGGCCGACGGACCCGTAGGGCGCGACCGCGCCTTGAGCCGCTGCTCCTCGAAGAAGGCCCCGGGGTCGTCGACCGCCGTCTGCAGTGCTTGCTGCCAGTTCTCTCCGAGGCTCCGCTTCAGCTGAGGCTCAAGATCCGGGTACTTCTCGTTCACTGCCTCTATCGCGTCGACGTAGGCGTTGGAGTAGACCCGCTGCTGCTCCTCGGGTGGCAGACCGTCGATGTCCATGCTCGCGATCATCACCTCGGACTGGTCCAGGCGCTGCTGGAGCATGCCGGGCAACCCGCTGGTGTCCAGACCCTGCTTCTGCGCCGCGAAGCCGACCAGGTAGCCCAGCATGTTGCCCCCGTAGGCCTCTTGGTCACCGCGGCCCAGCGCATTGAGAAGCGAGGTCTTCATCGTCTCGGCGAGCTGAACCTGGTGGGCGTCCGCGTCCATAGGCCGGCGCAGTGTGAACATCCCGTCCTCGGGCAGACGCTGGCCCAGCTGGTCGTCGAACTCCCCGCTCCAAACCGTGTGGACCCGGTCGGAGCCCGCGATCTGCTGCTCGTGTGCAGGGGCCTTGACGATCCGTCCGTGGGCCACGCCGTTGAACATCGTGCGCAGCTCGGGCTCGTACTCCATCCGCTCGCCGATGATCTTTCGGGCGCGCTGGACGACCTCCCGGCGCTCCAGGCCGTCTTCGCTCATCTGCTCGTGCAGCCGCTTGCGCAGCGCCCGGTAGCTATCGCGGATCAGGCCAACGTCCGCGCCCGGCTCACGCATCTTCCAGAAGGCGCTCTCCATGAGCGCGACCTCGGTCATGGCTGCCGAGTCCGGAGTGAACATCTCCCGGTGGCCGCGCTCACGATGCTGCATGGCGTCGAAGCGCTTGCGCCACTTCTTCGTCAGGTGGTCACGCGGATCCGTGCTGCCGATCAGGCGCTCGCGCCGGGCGTCGCTCGGCAGGTCCTTGAAGATCCTCTGCCGGTGCGTGATGCCGCTCTCGGCAAAGGCCACCATGCCACGGCCCCTCGTGTCGATGCGCTCCTGGATCTTGTCCTTGAGGGGTTGGAGGTAGCTGTCCATCTCCTTCTTGAAATCCGGGGCGAGCATCCGCATCGTCATCACCATGCCGACCGCCTGGATGATCGAATTGGCATTCACTCCGCGCGAGAGCGGCTTGAGACACGACTGCATCATCATCTGCATGTAGACGTGGTGCATGACGCCGAGATCCTGGGTCCGCTCCTCGTCGTCGAAGCCGGGCACCAACAGCTTCGAGTCCCGCAGCGAGGCCATGTACTTCTCGCCGGCCAGCCGCGTCTCCGCCCTGAGTTTGAGTAGCTGCTCGCGCTGATCCAGGCCCTCGCTTTCGTCCTCGGCTCGGTCGACGTCGATCCCGTGCACGCGCTCACGGTCGGCCATCCGCTTCCGGGTCTTCTCACCGAAGAACTCGCGGGCACGGTCCCGGAGCCGCTCACGCCAGGCGCGCGCACCGTCTGCGTCCTGCGGCCCCGGATCGTCGATCACCTCGGCGTCGATCGGCTCGTCCGAGCGCGAGGCCCAGTTGGCATAGGTGTTGCCTCGCGGCTCACCGGTCCGAAGCCGATCGACGCCAACCGGAAGCACCTTGATCGCGCGCCGGCGGCCCGCGGGTCCTGTTCCCAGTTCCTTGTGCCGTGCCATCTCAGTACCCCATCCCGTAGTCGCCGCCGTTGGCCTCCGGCTGATCGATCTCGATGCTCGGCGTGTAGACCCGGCGCGCCGGGCCCACGCCAACGGCATGCGCGGAGCGGCGATTCGAGCCGCGGGTGCGGGACGCCTGTGCGTCTCGCGAGATCACGTCGCGCTTGACCACCGAGTCATCGACAGCGATTACGGCGTTGTCCAGGCTGTGCGTCTTGGTGGAGCCCAGCTGATCGAGCTGCCAGGACGCCTGCACCCGAGCCTTCAGAGTCCCCGAGGACGCGAACTGCTCGTTCTTCTCGCCGTCGTAGACGCTCTCGCGGTTCTTGGCCGCCTCGACCAGATCGGTGAACGCGCCGCCGTAGGCCATCCGGTCCATCACGGTGCCCCGCAGCGACACGTCTTCTTCCAAGTTGCGGATGAGCCCGGTCGCCGGGTCCTTCAGCGCACTGGCCACGCGGGCCACATACTCCGGGTTGACCGTGACTCCGAAGCCCTCCTTGGACTCGTAGAACTCGACGAACTGCTTCTTCCACTCCTCCTCCGTAGCCTGGACGGGCTCACCGTCGACGAATGGCGTGCGCCACTGGCCCGGGCCGACCTGTTCGATTCTGCGGCCCCTCCAGAGATCGCGGCCGGGGCCCTGGAGCATCGCGTACTTGTGCCGGGCCTCGGCGGCGTCGTGCTTGGCCTGCAGGATCGACTGGGTCACCGGGTAGGTGACCTCCAGGACGGCCTTGAGGTCCTTGCCGCGCAGCGCGCGCACGGCGCGCTGGCTGAACGAGCCGCCCAGGCCGGTGCCATGTGACTTGATCGCCGTGGCGAACATCGAGGCTTCCTGGTCGGTCTGCGTGATGCCGGGCACGCCCTGCGCATCACCCAGGTTCCGGGCGTAGTCGGTGAGCTTCTGCTCGTTCCCCTTGGCGCCGGTCTCGACACAGACCTCGCGCACGCTCTGCAGGTGCGCCTCGCAATCCGAGAACGTCAGTGCCGTACCGAACTCGCCACGCTGCGCCTGGCGGTACAGCCCGCTCAGCTCCTGCGTCACGACCTGTTGGGCGAGCTTGATGTCCTCCGGCGAATCCGAACCCGTGAGTGCCTGCAGCCGGAGCCGGTTCGCCTGGCTCCGCGAACCCTCCAACTCAGCGGCCAATCCAGCGTCCTTGGACAGTGCGACCTGGGTGTCCAGCGACACCTGCATGGCCAGCGGGTGTGAACCATCGCCCTTGACCACTCCGGTGTCCAACAGGTTGGCCGGCACCGAGAGCTTCGCCAGGGCCTCAGCCTTGGCTGCCTCGCTGTGCAGCTTCACCACGGCGACGGCGTCACCGTCGAAGTCGCCGTCGAAGCAAGCGTCCATCACCGGGTTGATCGCGGCGCCGGTGAGTCGGTCGTCGATCGCGACCCGCAGGTAGCGCACGCCGGCGTCACGGAGCACCGGGTCACGCCACACCAGCGCGTGGTCGCCCTCGGCAAGCCCCAGCTGCTCGGCCTTGACCGAGCTGAGCGCAACCTGGTCGACGTTCAGCCGTGGGTCCGCGGTCCACACCATCGTCGCCGAGTCGGTGAGCCGTGAGGCCATCAGCCCGGTCTTGAAGATGTTGCTCTTGCCTGTCAGCACTCGGTTCTGGACGTCGGTCGTGATCGCTTCGAAGGCGCGCTGAGCGTGCGAGACCGATTCGCTCATGGCGCGACGCACCTCGGCGCGCTTCTCGGCGGACAGACCCTGGCCGTCAAGCTGCTCGGCCATGTAGCGGTAGCGGCAAGCCTCCACGAAGACGTCCTGGTAGGCGCGGGTGTAGTCGTGCGTGACGGAGGACCCGTCCTCGAACTCCTGACCACTGCGCAGATGCGAGGACATCACCGGCAGCTTCCACGAGCTCGCGCTCACCGTCTCGGTCTGCTCACCAGTCGGATACGTGAGCGGGAACGGGATCTCCATGTCGCCGCCGCGGTCGCCGATGAGGTCGCCGAAGGACTTGCGCATCGCCATGGTATTCAGTCCCGGGAGCTGGCCCGCCTTGCGCGGCTGCGTGCGCAGCAAGTCGGGCATCGGGATGAACCGACGCTCGGGACGCTCGTCGAGGGCCTCAGCCTGGCCGATCACGCGCAGCGTGCCGTCAGCGTCCATGTCCATGCCGGATACCAGCAGGTACTCGCGCAGGCTCGACTCGGCCCCGCTGTTGTGGCCGTAGAACTCGCGCATGATCGCCGGGCAGTCCTGAGACTGCAGCGCCCAGGCCAGCTGAGAGGAGGCCTTACGGCCCTTGCCAGCACGCACCTGCTCGTCGTCGTAGATCTTCGTCTTCTCGTCGACGGCCATATGGGTGACCACGAAGCGCATCTCGCCCAGGGCACTCGGCCGCAGTTCTCCGTTGGGCGAGCGCAGATCGGAGACGTTCCCGCTCATCAGCTCGCGCGCCGAGCCCGCGTTGCGCCGGGAGATGAGACTGAACGGACTCATCACCACGTCCAGACCCGGGTTGGCCCGGAACCAGTCGACCTCTTCGACGACGGCCTGCTGCCGCGCGTCGTGCAGAGGCATGTCCCGGTCGACGATCAGCGAGATCACGCCCTTGTTGCCGTGCAGATCCGAGATCTTGTCGCCCACGACGAGAGCGCGCTCCTGACCGCCGGCCCCGCGGATGCGGTGGCGCCCGGCGAACTCCTTCGACACCACGATCGGGTCATCAGCCGTCCAGCCGCCGAAGGTCATCAGCGCCGTCTTCGCCGGCGCGGTGACCTCAGAGGACTGCATGATCGTCGAGGCCGTCATCTGCTGACGGTCGAACGGGTCGTACCGCAGCGTCTCGAGCTCGGGGAGAGCCATGAGCGGCGCACGCTGTCCGGCCACGCTCTCGTCGCCCGGCACGATCCGACCATCGGTGTCGACCTGGGCCTGAGTGGTCAGGTACCGCACGATGCCCTGGTTGGTCGCGCCTCCGGTCATCACCGGGTCGAAGTAGCCGCTGGGCGCAGCCACGTTGTTCCGGTCCTTGCCGGTGAGCACCGTCATGTTCCGCCCGCCGGTGAGCCGCCAGGCGTCGAAGCGGTTGTCATCAGCCGGGTCGGTTCGGTCGCGCTGGGACCTGTACTCGGCGTAGACCGTCGAGCCGGCCTTGATCTCGTTGGAGTAGCGCACACGGCGCGCCTCGGTCTGCAGGATCGCTGCCGCCCACTCCTCCAGGTGCGCCTTGATCTCGCCGGTGGACTCGTCCCGCTGGTACGTGGTGGCCCGCTCGATGAAGTCGATCGGGTGCTTGGTGCCATACAGCTGTGAGTAGACCGTGTTGAGCGAGGAGGGCTCGCCGGTCTCGCTCCGCCCGGTGATGAGGTCACCGGCGATCTGGTACTGGATGCGCTCGTGCATGAGCTGCTCGTAGCCGCGCAGGCGCGTGCGCTCCTCGACCGAGGTCGGAGCCTCGCCCGGAGTCTGGGCCGTGATCGTGGCCTCGTAGCCGGGCACGATGAGGGCGTTCTGCCCGCTGGCGAAGTCGGTGGTGATCTCGCCGTACTCGCCGACATCGAAGACCTGGCCGATCTCACCCGAGATCGGAGTTCCCTTGCCGTCACGGCGAAGCTTCGCGCCACTCCAGCGAATGACGCCGTGCTCGTCGACCAGGATCTCGGAGACCTTCGCCGCGTTGCGCTCAATGCTCTCACGCACAGTGACCCCGATACGCCGTATGAACGCAGATTCGTGGTCGGCGATCGGCACGGAACGCTCGGCGTCGAAGCGGACGAGCCGGTCCTTGAACCGGGTCGTCTGGAAGGTCGAGCCCATGATCTCGTCAGGGGAGATCTCGCAACGACGAAGCGCTGAGGCGAGGTTGTCGAGGTTCGACCACTGCCCGGTGGGGCTGGTCATGTATCGCGCCACCCGCTCCGGGTTGAAGCGCTGATCGACCCACTCGCCGTCGACGTCATGGGGTTGCGCCTCCCAGGTCCCGATGAGTTCGAAGGGAACGTCCTCAGCGTGCTGTCGGACCTTCTCGACGGCGGTGCCGCCGTAGACAAGGTTGCCCATCTCGGGCGCCTCCTCGGCCTGCAGCTCGCCGATCCCCTCCAGCCTTTCCTGGTACATCTCCTCAGTCGCACCCGGGCGCAGCAGTTCGCTGCGCGCGCCTGTGAGTACGTCCCAGTACGAGCGCTGGATGGCAGCGACCTCAGAGTCAGCCGAGTACTCCGGCGGTTCGATCGCATCCAGCTGTCCGCCGGTTCGCTCCAGCTCCGTCTCGGCACGAGCAATGAGATCCTCGACGCCAAGGGCTGCCCGCAGGTTCTCCCGAGCGCTCTCGACGGCGGTCTTCGCATAGGCCTCGGCCGGCTCGGTGTCGAGGAAGAAGGCCGGCAGTGAGCGGTTCTTCGCGTCCCGGCGCAGCATCACCTTCGAGCCGGGCCGAGGGCCGGACTCACCGGGGGCCACGTAGTCGCCGACCACGAACATCGACTCACGGTCAACGTGGTAGCTGTCGGGCACATCCACCATGCGGTCACGGCCGCGCTCCTGGTGTGTCGCGCCGGTCTCGCCGGCGGCGTGCCCCGGCAGATCCGTACGCTCGACGCGATGTCCCTGGGCGAAGCGCAGTAGTTGGACAGCCTCCGTCGGCGAGGGGGAGTAGACCGCCATGCCGCCGGGAACCCGGTAGTTCGTCGAGTAGCGCAGCACGGTGCCGTTGTCGTATACCCGAGCTCCGGCGTACTGCTCCTGACGCGTGTCGGTGAGGCGGATCTCCATGCCGGTCCCAGCGATCTTCGCCTTGATCTGACCTGGCTCGCGGTCGCGCATCACCTCGTAGGACACGCCCTGGGCCTTCAGCTCTTCGAGCAGAGCGGCCGAGCGCGCCACGGCGCGCGGGGACATGAAGCGGTTGCGGTCGACGCGGTTCGTCTGCGGGTCCCGGCCGCCGTCGATGACCCACTCGCGCACCTGGTCGTACTCCTGCTGGCTCATCTTGTCCATCAGCGCGGTGAGTCCAGCGGCGTCGTCGTTCGTCATCGCGCGGCCTGCCTCGAACGGCCTGCCGTCGTCGCCGATGCGCCAGAGCACCATGTTTCCGCGCCGCGGATCGGCCAGGGTCTCCACCTCGCCGCCGGCCACGCGTCCGATCGTCTCGTCCGGCAGGTACACCAGCGCGGTCCCGGCGCGCTTCACGGTCGCGCGTTCGGACCAGTCGGGGTCGTAGGGGCTGATCGGCAGCCCGGCCGACTTCGGGTCGACCTGGGCACCGACACCGGTGACGCGGGTGAACTCCCGCTGCGACTGCTGATAGCGCTCGTTCTGCGGGGAATGATCACCGAACTGCGGCTCGTAGCCGGACACCTTCTCCGCGAACGCCTGGTCGATGGCAGAGAGGCAGTCCGCGATGCCCAGCCGCGGGTCGGCCAGTGCGGTGCCCCGCTGGCCGAGGATCTCGTCGACTCGGGCGCGGATCGCCTTGGCCTGGGAGATCGGAACGACCTGTCCGGTCTGCGCCCGGGCCTGCCCGACTGCCTTGTAGTAGACGTACTCGTAGAAGTACCTGCGTAGTCCGCGTGCCTTCTTCATGGTCAATCAGCCTCCTGTGGACGCTTCGGGTTGCATAGAGCCTACATCGCCTATCGAAAGAGAGTTGGAGGCTATTCAAAAGGTCAGTGCCGAGGCTGTCTCTCTTAGGTGAGAGATGGCCTCGGCACTGGTTGTGATCCTTGTCCGACCCCAAGCGGCCGTCAGCTACTTCGAGTTCATCTCGATGGCCATTGCCCTGTCGAACCGGCCGTCGGCCAGCACCTCCCAGCTCGGCAGCGAGGCCAGGTACTGGTAGAAGGCCGAGTAGACCCTCACCGTCGCCAGCGACTTCAGGTCCTCCTCGGTGACGTCCTCCTCCGCGAACACCCGCGAGTCCTTGTCGTTCACGTGGCCGTTGATCCGGCGGGCGGCATTGGCGTATGCGTCCGAGCGGATCTGGCTGATGTAGGTCTGAGACCCATCGGCGCTGCGCAGTTCGCCGTCGCCGCCGACCGAGAAGTGCTCGCGATCCTGTTCCAACTCGGTCTGCGCGGCCTTGTAAGCCTCACCGATCTCGATGTCCAGGCTCTTGACCTTTGCCGAGCCGTCGGGATTGACCAGCATCTCCTTGCTGATCGTCCCCTCCGCGTAGAGCAGACGCCGCCGCTCGACGCTGAGCGCCTGACTCTCGGCGACTGCGACCCCGACCTCGACGTTCTCAATGAACTGGTCCTCGTCGAACATGCTCATCCCCTCGTACTCGTCGGGGTCGACGACCACCGGAGCGTTGGGGTCCTGGCACTTGTCGACCGTGGTCATCGTCGTGATGACCTCCATGACCTCGTCGGCGTAGACGTCCGGGTCCAGGCGCTCGATGTCGACCTCCTGGTAGCCGTAGATCTCCTTGTACTGCGCCTTCGCGTCCGCGGCCTTGACCGCCTGCCGCATGCGCTTCTCCAGCATCTTCACGAAGTCCGGCTGATTCATCCGCACGTCGAAGTCCATGGCACTGGACAGCGTGGGGATCGTCTGCAGCGAGTACGTGTGCCCCGGGTGCTTGATCGTGTTCCCCAGTAGCCGGAACGACATCGGCAGGATCGTCTGGTTGCGGTTCCAGATCGGCGCATCGCCGGCCCGGAAGACGATCGAGTTGCGCGGCGAGAGGAAGGCCATGTCGTTGTAGCTGATCAGCGGCTCTTCCTTGGTGCTCATCGTGTAGGAGACCCGGCCCTCGGTCTTGCCGCCGATGACCTTGTCGAGATCCTGGCTGATCTGCTTGCTGTCCCTGTACGACCGGTGAGTCTTGCCGCTCATCTTCTCCAGCGTCTCGATCATCGAGTCGTCCGTGGACTTCAAGAAGACGATGTTCGAGGTGTTGCCCTGCACGATCTTGTCGACGCTCTCGCCGTAGACGTCGCGCAGTTGCTGCAGGGTCTGCAGGATGAGCGTGAACTGCTGCTCCTGGCCCAGGCCGATGGAGAGCATCGTCGCGAAGCCGTCGATGCCCTTGCCCTCCGACTGCAGGTTGCCGAGCTCGTCGAGCATGAACCGCGTGCGGTAGAGCGGCTTCTGGTTTGACTTCGTCATGTACGCCTGGTCGGCGCTCACGTCGAACAGCTGCTTGACCAAGATCAGGATCAGTTTCGCGTACTTCATCAGGTGAGGCGGAGTCACTAGGAACAGCGCCTTCGGGGACTCCGAGTAGCGAGACAGCTTCTGCGTGACCGCCCGTGCCTGATACGAGACCTTCTCCGGGTTGCCGCCACCGGAGAAGTCGAGTCGCGTGTCCGGGTAGAGCGTGTCCCCGGCCTGGAAGGACAGGATCTTCCCGTCCCGAGTGCCACCCTCACGCACCGGCTTCAGCTCACGCATCACGCCGTTCTTCACGATCTTCTTGCCCGTCACCGGCTCGACCACGTAGTGCCGGCCGTTGAGCGAGACCTGGTGGGTCTTCGTGAAGCTGAAGTAGAAGGTGCGCACCAGCATCTTCGTCTGTGGGTTGACCAGCTCCAGCTTGAGCCAGGCTTCGTCGTCAGGGAACTTGCCCTTGAAGTTGTACCGGGCCCAACCTTCGCGGCCGACGATCTCCTCGTGCTCGAAGTCCTCGCCGAGGCTCTTGGTGAACATGGGGTCCGCGTAGGCCGACCACACGGCCTGCTGACCGACGAGGTGGTCGCGCTTGACGTAGTTCGGCGCGAAGCGCACGCCGAGGCGACGCGGGAAGCTCAGGCCGGCCAGGTCGGTGTTCTGCGACGGCTTGCCCGAGGTCAGCGTCGAGATCGTGGGGTCGGTGAAGAACGACATGGCGGTGATCGCGATGCCGTACACCGAGGCGAGCATCTTCTCCGCCCCGGCCATCGAGCGCAGCGCGTTGTGGGCGTTGCCCACCATCGTGCGCATGTTGTTGCGGGGCAGCTCTTCGCTCGCGTTGAAGTACAGGCTGAGCATGTCCTGATCGGCCTTGCCTTCCCACATGAAGGCCTGGGCCGCAGCCCTCTCCTGCTCCTCGGCCAGGGCGTCCCCGTTGTTCTCGAACTCGCCGGCCTTGACCCGCTTCTCCAGTTCGGCCTCAGGGTTCTTGATCTTCTTCGAGCTCATCTGCACGAAGAGCTGGTAGCAGTTGTAGAGCGTGACCTTGCCCCAGATGTCATCGAGCTTCTGCTCGAGCAGCGCCGGGTCCATGTTGAGCACGGCTGCGGCGCTGCGCAGCTCCCGTTCCTCCTCCAGGTAGAAGTCGATGAGTCCGTAGGCCGCTCGCTTGAAGGCGTTGTTGGCGGCGTTTGGCCAGACCGGGTCCTCGCCGCCGTCGAGCGGAAAGAAGATCCCGGCGATGTTCTCCACGTACAGTGCGCACTTGGTGAAGTTGCCTTCACGCGCTGCGTCGGCCGCCAGCCCCAGGGGGTTGTAGATGTCGGTCTTCATGGAGTTGATCAGGTTGAACTGCACCGGTTCGAACCCGCGTGTGACCAGGGGTACGTAGTTCTTCACCAACAGCTCGCCCTTGGGGTCGTTGATGACCATGTTCGAGGGCTTCTTCTCTCGCGACCACATGTCGATGACCGGCTCGATGTACGTCTGGCCCTTACCGGCTCGGGTAATGGCCAGAACCATCGTGTTCACCGGCGCGGTATCGACTACGTACGCCCCGGCGGGGCGCTGGACCTCGTACGCCGGGAACGTCCAGTCCTCCTTGATCAGGGCGGCGACGGTCTTGTACATGTCCGATCCGAAGCCGAGTTTGTCCCGGTTCTTGCCGTCAGGGTTGTACGGGATGCGAGTTGTGTCGTACTTCTGCCGCAGGGTCTTGTCATCGGGGAGGCCGGAAGCCTCGAACAGCTCGTCGCCGAAGCCTTCGTCGATGATCGGCAGGGTCTGCGTCAGCGGACTGCCTTCGTCGTCGTCCATGACCTCGCCGGCGTAATAGGCGAGGTTCCCCTCCTCATCGATGACGTCCTTCTTGGCGCGCTGGGCGACCTCGACGGTGCCCAGACCCTTCTGCCTGAGCATCATGTGACTGAGCATCGAGCTGACCTGCACGCTCGAGTGAGCGCCGGCGTCGGGGAACCAGTCGTAGTTCTGCTGGATCTCTTCCGGCAGAGCGATGTGCTGGTCGTTCTGGTACTGGTTGATGTCGCTCGTGGTGTTCATCAGGTTCGCCGCGGCGACCCTCCGCGAGAACCACGTGCCGATGGCGAGGGCGACCATCAGACCCGAGCCGAGCGTGATGAAGAGCTTGAACCCCGAGACGTCGGCCAGCTGCTCTCCGACCGTCGTCGCGATCTTCTCGGGCTCAGCCGGCCTGTCGGCGCTGAGCTCGTCGTCCTTCGCCGCGGTGTACCAGATGGGGACCGGAACAGCGTCAGCGCTGGGGTAGCACTTCGCCTTCACGTCCGGGTTGCCGTCCTTGGTCAGGGGCCGGTAACACTTCACGACCGAGCCGCCCGCACCCGTCGTGGTGTCCTGAACGTAATACGCACTCGGTTTGCCTCTGCCGCTGCCGGACACACCCGAGCCCACGGACACGCCCACCGAGAGCACCGCCGCGGCGATGAGCGAGTAGAGGACCCAGGCAACGACCGTCACCAGCACTCCGGTGATCACCGCGACGACGATGCCCGGTCTGGTCGACCTCAGGGTCAGGAACTTGCTGCGGTCCAGTTGCTGGTTGTCGTAGACGTCTCGGTTCGTCAGCGTCTCGCCGGGCGTCCGCGCCGAGATCTTCTCCCAGCTGTTCGCCTTCGGCCGTGCCGCCTTCCGCCTGTTCGTGGCCATCGTGATTCCTTACTCCCGAGCCTCGCTCATTTCGCTGTCCCGCTGTCCAGTGCGCCCGCCTGCGCAGACGACGACGGCGCATGGGGAACGCGTCCCATGCGCCGTCAGATCACCCCGTCGGTCATGACCGGATCGCTCAACGGATCAAGACCACCCCGACGATGAAGCCGGCCACGCCCATCAGGAGCGAGAGCGTGACGATCATGACGACGAGGATCTTGTTCGAGCGGCTCTGCATCTCGGAAGCCCGCGCCAGCTCGTTGGCGTAGGACTCCTTGTCGGCCTGCATCTCCGTCAGGCGTGCTTCGTACCGCTTGGCCACTGAATCCTCGACCGTCGACAGCTGCTTGAGCAGGTCGGTGACCCGCGTCACCTGGGAGTTGGTCTTCTCCTTCTCCAGGTCGAGGTTGTGCTGCCAGTCGGCGTCCCGAGTCGTCATCTGGATGACGGCGTCCTTGCGGTTGCGTTCGAGCTCGTCCTCCATTCGGCGGATCCGGTCGGCGTGCTCAGAGCGCACCGACTCCAGGAGGTCCCGCTGTTCCCGGCGCAGGATGCCGATCTCGTCCGTGGTCCGCTGGTGCTCGGCCAGCGCCTCGTACTGGGCGATGTCGACCTTGCGGTTGTCGTCGACGATTCGCTGGATCTCGGACTTCCACCGGTTCAGGCGCTCTTCCTCGGCCGCCAGGTACTCCGACTGCCGTTCGGCCAGCACCTCGAATATCCGCGTCTGCCCGGTCTGCATCTTCAGCGTTGCGTCCGACCGCCGGACCCGCAGGATTTCCTGCTGGTTGTGCGCGTGGGTATCCTCGATGTCCCGCTCGATCTCGGCGACGGAGTCAATCTGCTCGCGCTCCATCCGCGAGCGGTTGCGCTCCTTGTACTGCAGCTCCGCCGAGAGCGCCGCCTGCTGGGCCACCTTGGCGGCCTGCGCCTCGTAGTCCTTGGCGATCTCCGCCCGGCGGGCTCGGATCTTTTCCTCCCTCTCTGTCTGCCGCTGCTGGTGCTCAGCCTCAGCCGCGTCCTTCAACAGCTTGTACCGGGAGCCCTCGCGGTCGGTGGCCACCGCACGGATGACCTGCTCGGTGTGCGCCGACATGAGGTTGACGTAGAGCGCACGCAGCTCAACCTCGTGCGCGGAACGGAGCTGCATCAAGTCTGCGTTGGCCTGCCGGTTGAGCTGGGCGACCTGGTCCCCGAGCCACTCGGTCGCTCCCTCGGGCACGGCGATCTGTACGACCGGTGCGCCGATGGCGAAGGTCGCGTTGAACTCATCGAGCCGGACGTCCAGGTCCAGCTCCTCGGAGAGGAACCGGCGGGCGATGACATCGCGCACCTGGGCCTGATCGGCCAGCAGCACAGCGTCGCCGGCCTCCTGGTAGTCGCCTTCGACGCCGTAGCCGGCGTCGGTCTCGTCGAAGCCCTCGTAGCCGGTCACCTCGTCGCCGTCGTGGTCCGGCCATGACTCGACCGAAGCGGTGCCCACGTCGTCCCCGTCGAACACGGGCGTGTCCACCCCTTCATCGTCGACGACGTCGCTGAAACGCGGCTCGTCGTCCAGGCCCTCGTCAGCCCCCTCGCCACCGGGGATCTCATCGAAGATCGCATCCCCCTCGTCCTCCCAGAGGACCGCCGGGGCGGGGCCAGCGGTCCCAGCCTCGGCGACCAGGCCGCTGTGCTCTTCCCACGCCTTCTTACCCACGGCTTCTTCGAGGCTCGTGGTACCGGCAGCGACAAAGCGCGCCTCCGCGAAGGTCGCATCGTTCACCAGATCGACGAGCAGATCGCCGCCGGGCTTCTGCCACACGACGGCCCAGGCGTAGGTGGCACCGGTGAGCAGTGAGTACTCCTCCATGCGCGCGAGAGTCTCGTCGGTGGGGATGATGCCGAAGACCTCCTCTTCGATCATCTCCGCCGTGGCCACCGTGCGGATCTGGTCGGAACTGATGAGCTCGATGATCGAGCCCTTCGCCTCGTCCCGGCCGTGCCGTTTGCTCAAGCCGCCGATCTCGTCGGCCGCAAGCACGAGCATCACCCAGGCCGTGCCGCTGGGAAAGACGAACGGAGTGTTCGACCGCAGCAACTCGACCGCTGCCGGGATCGCCGTCTCTCTCACCACGGAGGCCAGAAGCTCGTCGGGCTTCTTCTTCCGTTCCTTCTTCTGGCGGACCGCCGCCGCTCCCAGAATGCCCATTGATGCCGATCCCTTCGCCCAAAGAACACAGTCCGCCTGGTTTATGAGCATCCTATCGTCGCCTTGTCAGAGTAAGCAACTACAGGATGTCTAAGGGCTATCGACTCGTTAGTCGACTAGTTCACCCGGCCTTGACCGACTCATCGCACCGCGCTGACCTCGATGTAGGCATCGGAACTCAGCAGGTTTTTGTCGTCGCTGACCAAGTCGCCGACGACGTCGATGCGGATCCGTCGCTCTGAGGGGTGCTCGTTGAGGAAGGTCGCCACCGCGGTGGTGACCTCGTCGGTCAGCCGCGCCACGGCCGCACGCGCGCCGCCGGCATCGGAGTCGGTGTCACCCTTGTCCTCGATGAGGTACTGCAGGACCCTCGCATCGACGTCGGCCCGCACGTTGTGCTTGATGAACACCTCCTGCACCATCTGCCGCAGCTTCTTCCGTACGATCTTCTGCTGCGTCGGCAGCGACAGCGGCTGGAAGGGTACGATCGCGTCGATGCGGCCCAGCAGCTCGGGCGGGAACCGGTTGTCGCCTGTCGTCGAGGAGATGGAGCGGCGGATCAGCTTCTCGTACTCCATCAGCTGTTTGCCCGAGCCGGTGTCGTCGGCGGCGTACTGCGAGATGCTCTTGTAGATCTCCGTGCCGGCGTTCGTCGTCAGAACGATGTACGTGTTGAGGAAGCTCACTTCGCGGTTGTTGTCGTCGTTGAGCCGGCCGTCGTCGAGCACCTGTAGTAGCACGCGCGTGACCATCGCCGAGGCCTTCTCGACCTCGTCGAAAAGCAGCACAGCGTGGGAGAGGTCCCACACCCGCTTGGTGAGTTCGGAGCGGAAGGCCGCGAATGACGAGTCCTCGGCGTACTCCGTCATGTCGAAACGGATCAGGTGCCGCTGGTCATCGCCGAACAGCAGCTTCGCCAGCTGCTTGGTGAGTTCGGTCTTGCCGACACCAGTGGAGCCCGTGAACAGCAGGCTCGCCATCGGCTTTCCCTTGTCGTTGAGGTCCGCCACCGCCAGCTGTAGGCGACGTGCCACCGCGCTGGTCGCCCAGTCCTGGCTGAACACCTTCTCGTCCAGCTGCTTCTTGATCTTCGCGCCGTCGACCTTGAAGGCCACGTTGACGTTCAGGGTCTCCATGAGCACGTCCGAGAGCAGGTCCCGGTCCATCGGCCGGTGCGTCAGGCGAGACCAGCCGACCATGGAGTCGAGCACGAGGATCGACTTGCGCGGTTGAGCGCTGGCCGGCATGTAGCGCTGGGTGTACTCGTAGATCTGCCGGAAGATGTGGTCGTCGTAGAACTCGTCAGCCACCCCGTATCGTTCGGCCATGCCCTGCAGGATCTTGATGGTCGTCGACTGGTCGGGCGGGTTCAGGTTGATGCGTTGCAGTCGCTCGACGAGCGGCTGGTTCGGCGAGATGTGCTTGTGGAACTCCTCGTAGGTTGTCGCCGCGATGATCCTGATGCCGCGGGTTCCCGATGCGGCGAGGACCGGTTTGATCGCCTCGACGGCGGCGTCGGAGAGCTGAACGACCTGATGGAACTCGTCGATGAAGAGGACCAGTTCGTGCCTCTCGTTTCTGACGAAGTCCTCGGCCTCGTCGAAGAAGCCCTTGAGGATCGCGGCCATGTTCTCGGCGGTGCCCGCCTCGGAGATCATGCGCGCCGGGTCCACCTCCAGGTAGAGGCGGTCCTTGTCCACCAGCATCGTGGCCTGGACCAGGGCCGTCTTGCCCGTGCCGGCCTCGGCCAACAGGAGCGCGTTGCACAGCTCGGGACGGCTCATCGAGGCCAGCAGCTGTGTCGTCTCATGCTCGCGGCCGACGATGTCGCGCTCGGCCTTCTTCAGTGGCTCCGAGAGCTTGGACAGGAGCCGGTAGCGCTCGTTGAGCTGCACCTCTTGAAACATGCCACACAAGACCTCTCGACAGGACTGCTGATTCAACTGCAATATCAGTCAAAACCTATCATGAGTCGTACTTGATAGGGCGCTTGATGGTGAGTGGGAAGGGTGYGCTCACTGGCTGGGTCTTGGATCGGAACCCGGCGGCCGCGCGATCAGTGCTCGACATCTCGTAGCCGTAGGTCGTGCACTCCAGTGGGTCAAGGCGATCGACTTGTGCGTCCAGATGCATGCGCTCGCGCGCGCAGCGCTGACGGTTTCGGTGGTGTGAGCTGGCCGGCAGGTAGGCGCCCCGTGGTAGCGGTCCAGCGAAGCCGTCATGGTCTGTTGCCCTATCCCGCTCGTGTCCCGTGCAGTCGAAAGGCCCCTGGATGTCATTCCAGGGGCCTTTCGCATACGGCTCGACCTTGGTCTCAGCCGGCCGTCGGCTGGTCGATCTCGACCTCGGCTGCCTGCTCCCACTCGGTCTCGGGGGCCGAAGCCTGAGCCTGTGACTCCTTGGCCGCGGCCTCGGCCCTGCGGGCTGCGCGCATGGAGGTGAGTTGGTTGTCCAGCGTTTTGCTGTCGACCTCGAACTCGGAGGCCTCGACGGACTTGGTGTTGACCACCAGGCCGGTGCCGCGCGTCGAGGGCATCACATTGCCCTTGAAGCCGTAGACGGTGCCGACCTCGTTGCCGTCCTTGTCCAGGATCGGCTCGGTGTTCGACCCCGCGGCCTTGGTGATCTCCTCCATCTGACTGATGGAGTACGGGGCGCCGTTGTTGTAGCGGACCTGGCCGTCCTCACCCCGAACCCGATCGGACTTCAGATGCAGGTTCGTCTGATTCGGGCCGCGCAGATCTCGAGCGTCAAGCTGGATGTCGGCGTACTGGGACTTGCCATCCCTGGTGAAGCCCTTCTTGCGGACTATCGCGATGAGGTTGACTCCGGTCATCGCGCCCCTGCCCTTGAGAAGTGCCATGATCTCTTCCCTCCACTTGTTCCGACTGTCATCTGGCAAGTCGGCCGCGATCAGTCACATCGCCCGAACAAGACGTTGAGTCCCCGCCGAACATTCTTCACGCTAATACCCTTATAGGTCATTCGACAAGACCGCTAACTAGCCTGTCCAGTTGAGCTCAAAAACGGATTAGATGGACGGCTGATGCGAGTCCAATGCCATCTCGGCATCTGGAGTGGTCACAGCCTGATCGACTTGGGCCTGGACCCGCACGACGAGGCCGGCGTCCAGCGAGGAAGCCTTGGATTGCCGCATCCGCTCGGCCTGCTCGCGCCCGGCGCGCAGCTCCGAGATTCGGGAACGCAACACGAGCGAGCCGGATCCCTCGCCCGTCTGCTGAGGCGTCAGCTCCCGGGAGACCCGTGTCATCGCCGCGACATCGTTCACCGGCAGATCGGGAATTGCCTCTGCCTGACCGGACTGGTCCAGGTAGTCCATCGCCGCCAGCAGCAGCCGTCGGCGATCCCTGGCCGTCTCGACGAAGGCCTGGTGTGCGCGCGGCCCGATTTGGACGTCGGTGACGAAGTCGTAGCCCAGGTGGTGTAGATCCAAGCCCTTGACCTCGTCGAAGTCATACGCGGCACCGACGACGACCTTGAAGTCCGTGCTGACCGCGTCGGTCTCCGTACTCGCCCGATCCTCGGCGCTCGACCCCACGCGCAGCACCAGGCCGGAGGAAGCGAGATCGGCCCGGAGGCCGTCCAGTTTCTGGTCATAGGACTGCTTCATCGCCCGAATGCGCGCGTCCAGCACCGCCCGGCCGCGCTTGCCCTCGGTCAGGAGCCTGCCGCCGGGCTGATCGTAGATTGTCCGGCCCAGATTCTCGGCCTCCTCGGAGTCTTTCATCCGCTGCAGAGAGGCATCCGCGCGCAGGGCCATGAGCGAGAGCAGCCGCTGGCCGTAAGCCGCCACGTCCTGCTGCTGCTCGTGCCATGCGCCTGCATCCCCGACAAAGGGTAGGAAGTGCCGGTACTTGCTCATCAGCCTCCAGTGGTAGTCCTCCTCGAAGCGATAGAAGGCGTAGAGCGGGCGCGAATCCTCGGCGGCAGCACCGGCCTTCTCGGCCTGTTCCCACTGGTGAGCGAGATCGCGATAGACCCCGACCTTCTCCCGGTGATGCTGCAGACGTGAGGCGTAGCTGCGCAGCCGGAAGCCGAAGGAGACCAGATCAGCTTCCGTGTTCTCGTGGTCCACCTGACGATCTGCAGCCAGCGCCGCCATCTGCTGATAGTCCATCCCCATGACTTCGAGCATCGGCGTGCGCACTCGCAGTTCCGACTCCTGCATGGCTCGCAGCATCTGGTAGATGCCGTTGACGGCGCGCTCCGTGATCTGCGTACGTCCCTGCTCGACCAGCTTCTGCCATTCCTCCGTGCTCAGAGACTCCTTCGCGCGGCGCTCGTTGGCGTAGTCGACGATGCGCTCCATGGCCTCCGGCATCGGGGACCCAGCACGTTCGAGCTGCTCCTTCACGAGCTCGGTCACCAGCTGGTTCGCCTTGCGCATGCGAGCGTCGTTCGAGCCGGCGCGCCAAAGCGTTCGGTCCCCAGGCAGGCAGGCGAGCAGAAACTGCGGCAGGGACTCGGCACGGATTCGCTCGTGCGCCCACCGCTTGATGAAGGTGGTGACGTTGCGCCGCTCGTAGCCGACGGCGCTGGAGAGGTGAGCCACCGCCTGCTTCTCGTCGAGCCAGGCATCGACGCCGCGGCGGAGCCGGGACTTGTGCCGGTCCAGTAGCTTGCCGCGCTGTGTGCCGTTCTTCGTCACCTGGCCCCGGCCGCCGTCGACCATGGCCAGGTGGCAGTGCACATGCTCGGTGTCGACCTGGATGACCCCCACGTACCGCAGGTCGTCGAAGCCGCTGGGGCCCGAGCTCATCCGCTCCAGGCCGTACATGATCGCCATGCGCAGCTTCATCTGATCGATGTGGCCGCGGTAGTCACCGCGGGCTTCGCAGCGGAAGTCATCGTCGGTGATCTTTTGCTTCCGCAGGTACTCCTCGTCGAAGGACAGCACGGTCTTCAACACGGTGTGCCCCGCGTCGAAGTAGTGCTGGATGTCCTTGCTGGCCGCCTTGAGCTGTTCGTCCGAGAGCGAGACCGAGCCGTAGCCGAAAGCCACGCCGCCGTCGCCTTGAGCCTGGCGCATCTCGTGCTTCGTCGCACCCCGCGAGATGCCGACGCGCCCGACGGCGGACTCCCGCGCCGTGTAGCGCAGGATGAAGTCGTCGGTGCGCAGACGCTGGATCGGAGCCAGAGACTCCGTCGCCTGCGCGCGGGCCATGTACCGGGTGACGTAGTCGCCCGGCGTCGCGCCGCGCGATCCCTTGCCGCCGGGCAGCGGCACGCTGAACTCATTCACGATCACGATGTCCTGCTTCAGGCCCATCGTCGCTCTCCTTCCTATCTCGCTACCGATGCACTACGGCCCCGGCTGCTGTCCGCCAGCACCCGGGGCCGCGCACGCCGTGCCTGATCCGCCCTCAGGAGCCCAAGCCCTGCTCGTCGTCAACGCCGAAGTCCAGATCGGCCGCACGCTGGGCCACCTGGAGCTTGCGCTCGTCCAGGCTCGGGACGGGCTTGACCTCACGTCGGCGTGTCTCCTGCTCCTCCGCCTCCAGATCGGGATCCAGGTTCAGGTCGCGCTGTGCCTCACGGGTCGGGACCGAGGAAGCGGCCGGCACCTTCTGCTCTTCAGTCCTGTGCAGTGGTGCAGCCACGCGCTCCCGGTAGAGGTTCTCCGTGGTGCCCTCGGTGCTCGCACGCTCGGTCTTGTACTGCTCCCGTTCGGTGGCGATCTCCGCCTCGATCTGCCGCAAGCGTGCGTTCATGCCGTCAGCGACCGGCGCTGCCTCAGGCACGGGCGCTCCGACGACATGCTTGACCTCGGTGTCCAGGCCCAGCTCGTCCTCGGTGAACAGCGGGTTGATCGCGTCCGAGCGCGACTTCAGCCCACGTGCATCGACTACGGCCTCGGCCCGCGGGACGCCGTTCTTGGAGTGGTCGGCGAAGTAGCCGGCGAGGTCATAGCCGCTGGACTCGAGATCGATCTCCAAGCCCCCGATGCCGTGGACCTGGGTGAAGACCACGGGCACATCGCCTTCGGTCTGCACCTCCGACGGAGCGAGGACAAGCATGTCCGCCGTGGCCGGCAGCTCCCACTCGATCCCAGTGACCTGCTCGGGCACGGTGAAGCCACTCGTGAAGTATCCCTTGCTGGCCAGCGCCACCAGCTGCTGGTCGTCGAACTCGTAGAAGGCGTCCACCTTCTCGCCCTGGCCGGGGGAGTAGGTCACCTGGGAGATACCGAACGGCAGGGCCTCGGCCGGGGTGACCGAGCGCAGCTCGCCCCTCATGTGCAGATACGGACGATAGTTCTCCTCCTCGCCCCGATGCTTGAGGTCGAGCGATTCGACCATGACGCCGAGCTCGGCGACCACCCCCTCCAGCCGGTACGTCTCCACTCCTCGTTCACGCAGGACACGGTGGGCCCATACGTCGTTCATCGTCAGTCCTGCGGTACGCATCACTTGCTCCTCTTGCGGTTGGTCTTGCTCTGGTTGGCGGTCCTGGTCGTGGACTTCGGTGCGACGTCGGCCCCGGTTGCCTCGCCCTGGGCGTCCTGGATCTTCGCGATCATCCGTGTTGCCCAGCGCCACATGCCGCGCATCACGGCGATCTCGCCCGCGGCGAGCAGTGCGACCAGGAAGAGGAGCGGCATCAGCCACATGGCGATGGTTCCATCCGCGCTGAGCGCACCCTGGGATGCGCCCGACCGCTGGTGCAGCCATGCGCCCAGCAGCGGGAGGATGACCACGGCCGTGATGAATGCCAGCAGGTAGTCGGCGAGAAGGACGACGGCCCGGAAGAACCCCGCCCACACCACGACGGAGAACCTACCGGCCTGATTCTTCGGAGCCAGGCGCCGCCATCCGGTGCGCAGCTTCGAATCCTCGTGCTCCTTCTCAGGCTTCGCCGTGGTCTTCCTCGCCGCCGCGGCCGTGCTCGTCGGGACAGTCGTCTCGGTTTTCTCCAGGGCCTGAGTCGACATGTTCGTGTCCTTACGTCTCGTAGGGGTCTTCTGGGGTGCGTGCCGAAACGGCGGGCGCTTCGCTCACCGTTTCGGGGAGCTGGTGCCGACGAGGGCGTCGCGGGTCTTGCTGGAGGCCCGATAGGCGTCCAGCGACGTCGCCGTGCCGTCCTGAGAGGTGGAGTAAGTGAGGACCACGAACTCGCTCTTGGCAGCGCTGCTCTGATYCGGTCCAACGCGGACCGGATCGAGACGGGCCACCCCCGTGTAGGAGTAGTTCAGGCCCTGCACCCGACTCACATGAACGTCCAGATCAGCAAGCGCGTACGTCGTCCCGGCGCCCTTCGTGGCTCCGGTCGCAGTCATCCACTCCGGCACGAACTCGGTCAGTACCCGGGACTCGTGGTCGAGGAAGCCGTAGCGCGTGTCGAGTAGTGCCTGCTGCTCCTTGACGGTCCGGCTCGACGCCGAGCTGTCCGTGAGACTGAGCAGAAGGGACCGACCCGTCGTCCTGTCACGGTTCACCCGCTCGATGTCCACGCCCGGCAGCTGGGCCAACAGCGCCGTGTGCTGTGCTGCGAGCTCGGTCTGGGCGTCGCTGAGGTTGCCTTCGAGCTTCTGAACAACCGCGTTGTCCTGGATGTCCGACGCAGCCGGACCGTCGCCGAGCAGGCTGGCTCCGAGTGCGACCACCGAGAGCGCGAGCAGCCCGCCGGTGCCGCCGAGCAGGATCCTCCCGGCGTGCAGGCGCAACTTGTCCTTGATCTCCTCCTTCACGGTGCCTCCACCTCCTGCTCCAGAGCCTCGCCCGTGGCCGTTGTACCGGTCTGGATGTTCACGAACGCGTTGCGGACCAGGTCGTAGTCGGCGCGGGCCCAGGCCAGCACCGCCGGCTTCTCGCCCGCACCGGTCCTGGTCTCCATCGCCAGCCAGGTCACCGCGATGGTGCCGTCGTCGTTGACCAGGTAAGGCACCTGGACGGCCCACTCAAAGCCGGAGTTGAAGCACATTGGGATCCCGACGCCGGCTGGTACGTCCTTGTCGCTGGCGAGCAGGTACCACGGGCCCAGGTCCCCCTGGTGTACCGAGGGGGCGAAGTAGGGGATGAGATTGCGTAGCGTCGACTGAGACGTCGCCGCGTCGAGCTTGCCGCCGTCTGCCGCCACGTTGGGCGTCAGGTAGCGGTAGTCGTCCTGCAGCTTCGCGACCTGACCAGCCGCCGTCAGGGCCGTGGTCAGACCACGCTCGGCGTCGTCGGCYTTCGGTAGCGCCGCAGTCTTCGCCTTGGTGATCCTGATCTGCTCCTGCAGAGAGGACATCTTCGGCACAGCCGTACCGCGCACCGCGCTCTGGCCGTCGGAGGTTCCTGCGGAGAGTACGAAGCACAGCAGTGCGCCCACACCCATGCTCAGGCCGGCCGCAAGGGTGGGCTTGCGCAGGCTGCCCGCGGGCTCCATGCGCTCAGGAGTGTCCGCGTCCTCCTGCGAGGACCCGGACGTCGCGACGAAGCGCGTCTTGCGTACCGCGGCCCCGCTCGACTCATCGGTCCGTGTCGACGCCATTAGCCCTCAACTCACCGTTCCACTCGAATATCAGCATGACTCTATCAGTGAGGCGAGTTGAAAGGGAGTGTGCGTCATTTGGAATGGCGAGTCTCGCCGCTTGCCGGCACGCCGGAGAGGTTCGAGACCTTGCCCTGGGCGTCGACCGTGACGAAGAGCAGCGCGCGCCGGTACGCCGTGACACTGGCTTTGCTCGCCTTGTTCTGGGACGTCGCGTCGGAGGTGACCTCGACGTCGGCAAGGACGGCGTAGGTGTAGACGCCCGCCTCGGCGTCGATGACCTCTATGTCCGGATCCGCGCCGAGGGCCGAGTTCAGGCCAACCGTGTCGATGTAGTAGTAACGCCGCCCTTGGGAATCCTCGTTGAACCTCGACGGGGGCATGAACGACTTCAGGAACACCTCGTTCTCGGTGAGGCCGAACCGACTCTTCAGGCTCTCGCGCGCAGCCTCGTAGCTCTGCCCCGAGTCCCACGTGAAGACCATCGAGAGCAGCGACCTGATGCGCTCACCGTCGGTGCTCAGCCGGCTCTGGCTGACACCCAGGGCCGCCATAACGTCCGCGTTCACCTGCTCAGCGCGACTCTTCTGGACTGCCGCCAGATGTCCCTCGACATCGTTGATCTGGGCTTCCTGCTCAACCAGGGCCGCGTGCTGGCTGCTCCAGGTCACTCCGCCAACCGTCGCGACGACCGCGAGGACCGCTGCCGTCCCCAGGACCGAGAGGTTGCGCCGGAAGAATCCCCGCCGCGTGGGTGCTGCCGTCTGCTCCGTCATCGCTTCCCGCTCTCCTCCTGTGTCCCCGTGCCACTGAGCTCTGTCCCCGTGCCGCTGAGTTCGGGTACTCCGGACCCGGCCGGCATCTTGACCGCCGGGTTCTCGTACTGGGCCCCAGCGGCGGTTACCACGAGGGCCAAGTGGTCGAAGGCCCCCGCCGTGCCATTGCGCACGTAACGCGCGCTCGCCCAGGCGAGCACCTCGCCGCTCGTCGTATCCCGGCACAGCCAGACGACCCTTGCCTGGTTCGTCGCGCCCGAGCCGCCCTTCACGCTCAGATCGGGCGTCACCGTCTCGACCTTCCATGCGTACGTGCTCGGGTCAGCTGCTTTCTCGCCGTCGTAGCGGATGTACCAGGCGTGGCGCGGATCGATCTCGGTGGTCGCATCGAACGGCGTCAGCGACGAGGTGCTGTACGCCTCCTTGTCACTGACGAGGAAGGAGTCCTTGCCGAACAGCGGCGCCAGGTCCCGTCGGTGCTCGACGATTTCCAGCGTGGCCTGGTTCGGAGCCCCGTTGTTCGGGCTGGGCTGGACACTGGCCTGGTGGTACAACGTGGCGAAGGTCTGCTCACCTGCCGCGACCTTCTTCGCGTCGGCGGCTGCCGCCTCGGCGAGCTTTGACAGCTGCGCGCCGGCGTCCGCATTCACGGGCGTGGACTGGGCATCGTCCAACTGTTCCTTGAGTCGGACGATCCGGGCCTCGTTGTCCGCTGTGGTCGCCTTGAAGCTCTCGCCGGTCACGCCCGCAGCGACGACCAGGGCGAGGATCCCGGCACTCATCACCGCGGTGACGCCGCGGCGGAGCAGGCGCGCGTTGTCCGCTGGGGCGCGGGCCTGGCCCTTCTCGCGCTGGCGCGTCATCCAGCCCGCGAAGCGCTCTTCGAGCTCGACTCCGGTGACCTTCGTGTGCGTCTTCGATACCGCGGGCTTCTCCTCGGGCATCGACTCGCTCTCCTGCTCCGCTCCGGTGCTCTCGGACTCGTCAGGGGTTGTCGTCACGGAACGCTCCTCACTCCGCATTGTTCTCATAAACGAACCAAGCCTATACCGAAAGCCATTCATGGCCGAGTCTGAATCCATTCAGAAAGGGCGTCGAAGGTGGAACTGGCGCGCGGACCTGACTCGGACACGAAGAAGCCGGTGCCCGGATCGCCGAGCACCGGCTTCTTCCTCCCAGGTCAGATGCTGCGCATCAGGCCTTTTTGATCTTGTCGGAGGTGAGCATCGCATCCGACATATCCACGAACTTCCAGCCCTGGGCAGCCATCTGCGCCGCGCTGGCGACGCGGACCCGGCCCATGTAGGCGCAGTAGCCAGCCTCACCGAGGATGACCCTGTCCCCCTGGACGCCGAGCACCACGAGGGTGTGGCCGACGGGAGTGGATCCCGGCCCGGACCCGACCGAGTAGGGGACAGGGGTCGACTGCAGCGTCTTGCCGGTCTCCCTCGCGATCGTGTAGGCCGTCTCCTTGCCATCACCGGACGGGTAGGCCTGGAACGTCGTGTACTTGTTCACGAAGTAGGTTGAGAAGCTAACGCAGTTCATTGCGTGGTTGTCGCCGCAGGAACCAGGGCCGCCGCCCGGACCGTACCGGTCGTCGAGGAACTTGTCCCCCTCCTTGTTGAAGAGGTCGACGAGGGCCTGGGCCTCCTCCTGCGTCATCCCGCCGTCCTTCGGCGAGACGGAACCGCCGTCCGTGGAGGTGCAGTTTCCCAGGATCGTGTTGATCCCGTTCGCTATGTGCTCGATGATCCCGCCGACGATGTCCTCGACGCCACCCACGATCGAGCTGTCGACCGACCAGCCGCTCATCTTGCCGAACCACATCTCGGCCTTGTCGCCTCGTGCAGCGATCCCGGCCGCGCCGTCAGCGGAGCGCTCCCAGTTCTCGTGAAAGTGCAGCGCTGCCGCACGCGGCGAGCCCTGCGACTTCCTGAGCATGTCCTTGAAGACCGCAACGTCGCCCGGGTTGTCACCATCGACCATGAAGGCCAACTGGGCCTTGATCGTAGACCAGTCGACGCCCTTGCCCTGCGCGTACTGGCGCAGCAGCGTGTTGCGGCCGAACGTCCACTGCCCAAGACCGATACCGTTGTCCGTGTTCTGCGCGGCGCTGGCCTTCGCGGCGGTCATGGCATACGTCCCCGTCGGAAAGTTCTGCACACTCGTCGGGTCGATCCCAGACTCCTGCGACCAGTTTCCGAGGATGCCCGCGATGTTCGCCTTCGGCATCCCCCAACTACTGAGTACCGAGTAGATCTCCTTGGCGTTCTTCTCCACATCCGCCGGGACGGTGGCACCGGAACCGTTGCCGACGCTACCCGCGTTGACGACGCACGCCGCCCTGTTCGCGTTGATGCCGCCCTCGGTCAACGCCGTCGAGTTGAGGACACCGGTCAAGACCGTGCCCAGCAGGGCCACGGTGGCAGTCACCGCGACCGCACCCGACATCGCTGCCGCTACAGGGGCCATCGTCGCGGTGACGGTGATGCCCAGGACCGCGCCGGCCCCCTTGGCTATAAAGCTGCCGATCGCCATGAACGGCGCAGCGATCGCATGACCAACTGCCTTAACGATGTTGACAATGAGCGTCCACACCAGCTTCCCGGCGTTGACGGCCATCGCCATGGCTGCGAAGAACATGGACTTGAGCCAGTTCAGTAAGGCCATGGCCATGATCACGCCGATGGCTGGCGGAGCAGCAGCCGCACCACCGCCGACGGCGACGCCCTTGGCCGCCTTCGAGCCCAGGCCCTCGCCGCCCTTCGTCGCACCGCGCTCGTAGCCCGTGCCGCCGACACCCAGCTCGCGCTGGTCGGCCGGCTTGGCGTTCGGGCTGCCGCCGGTGGCCTTGGACACGCCCTTGACCGCGTCCTGGGCCCCCTCGACAGCGACGTTCTTCGCTGCGCCAACGGCGGCTCCCGGAAGCCCGCCAGCCTGTGCGCCGGCCACGGCACCGGAGACAGCGGCTCCCGCGTAACGCCCGACGTTGCGACGGGTCGCGCTGCTGCCGTCTCCTTCGATCGCCTTCTGGGTCGCGCCTCCGGCCAGGTTCCCGGCGACGCCGTTCATACCCTGCTTGAACGTCGCCCCGGCATTCGCGGCCCCGGCATTCGCGGCCCCGGTCTTCGTCGCCCCGGGATTCGCGGCCTCGGTCTTCGTCGCCCCGGGATTCGCGGCCTCGGTATTCGCGGCCTCGGTATTCGCGGCCTCGGTATTCGTCGCCCCGGGATTCGCGGCCCCGGCCTTCGCGGCCCCGGCCTTCGCGGCCCCGGCCTTCGCGGCCCCGGCCTTCGTCGCCCGGGGATTCGCGGCCCCGGTCTTCGTCGCCCCGGCCTTCGCGGCCCCGGCTGTCTTGCCTGCGGTGCCTGCACTGTCCGGTATCTTCGACCCAGCCTCCGGCATCTTCGGCGCAGTGTTCGCCGTGCCCGATGGGCCAGAAGGACCGGAAGAATCAGCTTCCCGTCCCGGGAGCTGCTTGGGCACGGTGGTCTTACCCGAAGGAGGCTTCTCGATGTCCTCCTTATGGCCGAGGCTCTTGGTCCCGCGACCCTGCCGGGGCATCCGCTGACTCACCGACGCGTCCGGCTGGTCCTTCGTCGTCCCCTTCTTGGAGCTCCGATTCGGTTGGTCGGCGGCCATGCTGTTTTCCTTTCCGGCTCAATCCAGGTAGCAGGGTGCGACACTTCCTCGCCGCACTCAGTGGAGCGTCGTGAGGAAGTCCTTGTCGTCGCGAATGGTGCTGTTGGACTGCACGTCCCGCAGACTCACGTCCAGTCGGAGTAGGTCGAGCGAGAGATCCGACTGGTACTTGGACTTGTTCCTTGAGTAGTTCTGATACGCCTGTGAAAGGTTGTTCATGATGTTCATGAGCGGGCGCATCGTCACGTCAGAGGACTGGTAGTCCTTGGTGAGACTGGTGCCATCCGAGAGAATCCACTGCATGTCCGAGATCTGCTGACTCGTCGGATCTGAGCCCTCGTCACGCTTCTTCGTGAAGAACTGGGCGTAGCTCTGTCCGGCTGGCGTCAGGGCATCGAGGTAGCCGTCGTAGACGTTGCCTGTGCGCCAGTTGAGGTCGAAGCCGCCGGGGGTGACGTGCTTGGTCTGCAGCGCCAGCGTCGGGACACCGTCCTTTGCCTCGGCTGCGGAGACGCCCGTGATCTTGTCCGTGGCGATCGAGGCCGGAACGGTCGGCGGACGCAGGAACAACCCGTCGATCTTCGTCGTCTGCAGGTCGGACGTGTAAGACCGAATCTGCGTCAGATTCGCGCGCATCTCGACGAGCTTCTGGTCCAGGGCGTTCCTGGCCCCGGTCTCCTTCTCCTTGAGTGCGACCCCGTAGTAGGCCTGCGCGGGATCGAAGGTCGGAGCGTTGAGCGCCGCGATTTTCTGGACCCCGGACGCACCGGGGTTGAAGAAGACCCGCCACTGGTCGTACTTGGAGAAGGTCTCGTCGCCGGCCGGCTTGCCGCTGCTCTGCTTCTGCTCCGCTCCGGGCGCGGTGAGTTCGGCATTCGCACGGACCGTCAGATTCAACACCTGACGGTCGAAGGGCCGGTCGGCGTTCAGGAGGACCCCGATGTAGCCGGTCGAGCCGAAGGCGTAGAGAGAGCCCTTGATCCCGCTGGTGCTGACCGGCTCGCTGTTGAGCGAGGTGTCCGACCCGAGCAGGAACGCCCTGTAGTCCGCGGCGTTGTACGAGATCTGAGCGGTCGGGCTGAAGTGCATCATCACGAGCGCCTTGTTGCCGCTCTCGTTGGTGTAGACCCCGTCTACGGTGCCTTCGAGATTCGTCTTCGACGTTTTGAAGTCGCGGGTGTACAGCGCCGTCTGCGACAGCGAGTCACGCTCCGCCTGGTATGCCGAGACCCCTGATGCGCCGATCGAGATCGCGCCCGTGACCGCGAAGATGCTGAAGAACACCCCAAAACGCTCGATCGCGTGGTGCGAGTCAAGCTTGAACTTCCTACTGAAGGCCAGCGCCTTGTCCTTGATCCCCATGTTCTGCTCTCTTTCGCGCGTGCACCGTGCTGCGAGCCCGGATATGGCGAACCGGGTCGGAAGAGGCGGACTTGCACCTCAACCGACCCGGTTCGCTCGATGCCTTTGTCACCGTTCGTGTGCGCGGTCTGTGACGGCCCCCTACTTGGAAGGGCCGCTCAGGAATCCGCTGACCTGGTCGACGGTCCGCACGATCACCGTGCCGCCGCCGAGATCCGTAATGGTCTGCTGGCCGCCGGAGCCGATCGTCGAGATCAGCGACCACCCGCCGGTGCCCAAAGCTCCGCCGACGAGAATGAGGAGTGCGATCGTGCCCCAGCCCTGCTGTTGGCCAGCGGACTGCGGGTTGGCCATCAGCTTCTTGATCAAGAGCACGCCGCCCCAGACCAGGCCGACAACACCGAGCAGCATGAGTACAGAACCTCCCCAGAGCTGGACCTGGGACTTGGCGTTCGTCAGGAAGCTGGTCAGGTCCCAGGCGGCGCTCGGCAGGGATGCCTGTGTGAGGACGGCTGCCCCGTAGGTGTTCGGCATACTTCTTTCCCCTCGCCTTTCGATTCATTCAGTGGGCGTGACATCGAGTCGCACCGCAACAAGCGCAGACTGCCTACCGTGGCAGGTGGTGATAGGGGCTGAAGCGGTCCATGACATCCATCGACGCCTCTTGTCGACTCGTATACGTGTGCATCTTGAGTGGTCAATCTACACCATTCGAATGGTGCAGTGTAGGGGGCGCCAGGGTCTGTCGATAGACGGCCGAAAGGGGCTCAGAAGCGAGGCGAATCGACGTCGCGGCGCGTGGCCGTGGAGGTGGCGCGTGGCCGTGGAGGTGCGGCGGAGGCCTGTGGAATCCGCAGTGCGAGATGTGTAATGTGCCGCTCTAGCATTGCTGCGACGCTGGCCTGCTCGGTTCCGAGGTGGGCCGCCCCCACCTACCCCCGTCGATCGCGATCTCGACCAGGAAGTGTCAAACCGCCATGAATCCACTGCCCGGTGACCTTTTCGCCCGCCGGCTTCGTCAAGAGCGCGAACGCCTCGGCATCAGCCAGGCAGAGCTAGCGCGCCGTATGGCCGCACTGCTTGGCACGAACGTTGACTCCACCGCCATCACGCGCATCGAGCAGCAGACCCGTGCGGTCAGGCTCGACGAGGCGGTCACCGCTGCCGAGGCTCTCGGGGTTCCGCTGATCACACTGGTCAGCGACAACTACGCCCGGGAAAACGAGGCTGAGATCCAGAAACAGCTCGCCGAGCTCGCCATCGCCGAGCAGGAGCAGGAGAGGCTGCGGCAGAAGATCCACCGGATCACCCAGACCATCCAGCAACTCTCCGCCGAGCGGGAGGCCTTCCGCTCTCACGCGCTGAGCGTCAACCCTGAAACCGCCGGCGACCACGAGCTCGACCCTGAGCCCCAGGCCTCTCTCGATGTCCGGATGCGTGTTGTCCGCAACAAGCCAGCCGGAGAGGGGACAGGCCTAGGCGCATGACGCTGTTGCGGGCGGCCGGGTTGAACTTCCGGTCGCAGACGTTCACCGTCTCGGTTTCCGCCACCGGCCGGCCTGCACGATCTCCTCGGTGCTCGCGCCGTTCCGCCTTATCCGGGTGACATGACCAGCCCGCAGACTGTGGAAGTCGTACGCCGACGGATCCCTCCCGGCCCCTCCCATGTGCCGGTGCGGCATCGCGTGCAGCGCGTCGCCGCTCACGCCGGTCGTGTGGATCCGTGCGTCCCTTCGAATGGGGGGCGTCGCCCGCAGCAAGGAGTGGACGACCAAGGTCCGCGCTGCTGATCAGCCCCGCGTGGCCGGCGGCGCCAAAGACGTGCGCGTCGAGTTGGCACCCGTACGACCGCCGCATGATCGTCCGCCGACGCGCATGGGCATCTTCTGTAGTAGAGGCCGCCACCAATGCGCCCCACCGGTGAACCGTGCACGGCGCGCAGGTCGATGGCACCGGCTCGGACGGCGTGACAGCGGCGTCGAGAAGCGCATTGTCCTGGTTGGCCTTCGGCTGGCCGCGGGTATAGATCCGTCGATCAGATGTAGCCCCAGGCCGTGCAGGCGCACGGCCGCAGTGTCCCGCATCGCCGAGACTCTCGGGTGGTGCAGATAGGATCGTAGGTATGGGAATTGACTGGGAAAACATACTCGGCACAAGCGGGAACGGCCTCAACGAGGCATACGACACGGCGGTATCCGCGGTCATCTATGGCGAGACCCCGGAGGGCGACCATCAGCCACTCCCAGTCGGCGAAGAGACCGACGACACGGACGGCTTGCGCTGACCTGAGGGCGCACACAGAAACTGCCCGATGAGCCGGGGTTCTTGTTGGGCTTGAGCGCGCCACGGGTAGCGATCAGAGATGTAGTCAATCCAACGCATGAGGAGATGGCCACCTGGGCCTGCGTACCCGGAGTGCAGCCCCCGGTCTCCCAGGACTGGGCCCGAGCGTTCGGCTCGCTATTCGTGACCTTGGCAGCCGCTGGGCATTGCCCTCGCGGTCAGTTCTTCCCTCGGCTGCCTGTGCCTTCTAGGTGGCAACGCCGTGCTCATGTGTTTCCGGACGATGCCCGAAGTAACGAGTAGCCGCACGATAGGGCTTGGGATGTGCTGGCCTGGCGGTTCGGCTCAGGGGTGGATCAGCAGGCCGTTGCGCGGACACGGTCGGGTTCCACGCTCGGCCTGCTGCCGGTTGGGCGCTTGGCGCTGCGGTCGGAGACCAGGGCGCCGATTGCGGCGATGACCTCGGGCAGGTCGTCGCGCTCGCCGGTCCAGCGTTGTAGCGACCGTCACTGCTCGACCTCTGTGTTGGCATGCTCGACCGTGATCCGCCGTTGGGGTTGGCGGCGGAACGCACGGCCGTAGAAGTTGCGCTCGGACGGCCCGGCGTCCGTCGCTGGCTTCCTCGGCGGGGCGCTGACCTGGCCGGGGAAGTCGCGGGCCAGGCCGGCATAGCCGGAATCGACTTCGGCTTTCACGTTCGGGTGCAGACGCAACTGCTCCTCGCGGCCCTCGGTGCGTACTGCAGTGACATCGTGCGTCCGGCCTGGGCGGATCGCCCCGAGCCACAGCTCCCGACCTTGCTCGTCGCTGATCATCGTGACTTTCTCGGTGTTCTGCTTCATCTTGCCCGACACGAACGCCTTACGGCCCGGCCGCCCCGCCTTCGAGCGGCGTACCTGCACTTCGGTACCGTCGATCCGCAGCGTGATCCCCTCGGCCTGGGCATAGGCGAACACGTCCGGAAGGGCCCTGAGCCCTGATCCCGGGCCGATCCGGCACCGCGAAGCCGCGAGCGGCCAGCAGCGGGCGCACCTCGCCGACCGCCCGGTCGATCGTGGAGGGCGAGACTCCGAACGGCGCCGCGAGCACCCTGTGCGACAGCGCCCAGCGCGACACCACCAAGGTCACCAGCACCCGGTCCACGAGGACCAGTTGGTGATCCGGCCCAGCCCCGGCCGCCCGCAATCGGCCATGGCCACGCCGCTTGGTCAGCTCAGACTCTCGGGCTGCGGTCCACGGCCCGGCCGCCGGGCGTCGTGGCTGGTGGCCCCCGGCGACCTGCCCCGCCCGGGCCGGGGCCAGTCACCTGTGAGCTTCCTGCTGGAAGTGGAGCGCTGGCGCGCCCGGCTGGGCCTGCCGGACGAGGTCTTCCTCTCCCGCGTCACCGATCACGAGGGCGTCCACCACAAGCCCCAGTGGGTCGGCTTCGACCACCCCGCACGCCGTGTGGGCGGCCTTTCGGCAGATCGACGACGCCACCACCTCGGTGGAGATCACCGAGGCGCTGCCCGGTCGCGACGGGCACTGGACGGCGGATCCGCACCAACCCGCGGCGGCCACCGAATTCATCGCGATGCTGAGGCAGGACGGCCAGTGAGTGATCAGCAGGAATGGCTCTACTACCGGCTCTACGTGGCGAGCATCGCCGAGATCCGTGACCTGGTGGAACAAGTGGTCGGCCCGGCCGTGCGCCGCTTCACCGCCGAGGACCCCGCACTGCGCTGGTTCTTCCTCCAGTACGTCGACCTGATCGGTCTCCAGCTGCGCCTTCGGCTGAGGGGCACGCCCGGCCGCTGGCCGGATATGAAAGGGAGTTGGACCAGGACTTCCGCCGGGCGCTGGACGATCTCGCCGCCGCGGACGGACCGCGCGGACCGCTGGCCGCCCACCGCATGGTCACCAAGCGCCTCTACGAGCCGGAGCACGGCAAGTTCGGCGGCCCCGCCGGGGTGGCGCTGGCCGAGCGTCTGATGCAGTGCGGCAGCGAGGCGGCGCTGATGCGCCTGGGGGTACGCGGCTTCATCACCAAGGACACCTCGGCCGCGAAGCTGGCCGACGTCGTACGCCAGGTCCACGCCGGCGGCCGGTTCATCGACCCGGAGATCGCCACGGACGCGCTGGCCCTCGGCGGCAGTCCGCTCAGCACGCGTGAGCGCGAGGTGCTCACCCTCTCCGGCGAAGGGCTCAGGCTCGCCGAGATCGCGGGACGGCCGGTCGGTGGTGGCGGGCCTCGACGGCGTACTGCCGCAGGCCCTTGAGCTCTACCGGGAGCTGCATGCCGCCCCCGAGCTGTCGGGGCAGGAGGAGCACACCGCCGCGCGCTTCGCGGCATGGCTGAGGGATGCCGGATGCGAGGTGACCGAAGGCGTCGGCGGTCACGGCGTGGTGGGCGTCCTCCGCAACGGCGAAGGCCCGCTGGTGGCGCTGCGCGCCGACATGGACGCCCTCCCGATCGCCGAGTCCACCGGCCTCCCGTACGCGAGCACCCGGACCGCGACGACGGGCGACGGACGCTCCGTCCCGGTGGCGCACGCCTGCGGCCACGATGCTCATGTGGCGTGTGCGGCCGGCGCGGCATCCCTGTTGGGCCGTGCGCGCGACACCTGGTCCGGGACGTTCATGGTGATCGGGCAGCCCGCCGAGGAGACGCTGACCGGCGCCCGCGCCATGCTCGATGACGGGCTGTTCGAACGGTTCGGTGTCCCGGACGTGATCCTGGCACAGCACGTCGCGCCCCTGCCGTGCGGAGTCGTTGCCCATGGACCCGGTGCGCTGACGGCGGCGACCACCGTGGTGGAGGTGGTCATCCACGGCCGGGGCGGCCATGGCGCGGCGCCCCACTTGAGCATCGATCCGGTGCTGACGGCCGCGGCCACCGTGCAGCGGCTGCAGTCGGTGGTCTCACGGGAGAACAACCCGTTCGAGCCCCTGGTCGTCACGGTGGGTGCCCTGCGCGCCGGGACCGTGCCCAATGTCATTCCCGACCGCGCCGAGCTGGGCATCAGCATCCGTTGCTGTTCCGATGACCAGCTGGACCGGGCGGTCGCGGCGGTCGAGCGGATCGTGCGGGCCGAATGCGCGGCAGCGGGATGCCCCCGTGACCCGGACATCACGGTCGGCCCCAAGGCGCCCGTGAACATCAACGAACCGGCCGCTGCCGCGCGGGTGCACGCCGCCCACACGGCGCTGCTGGGTGCGCGGCGCGTCCTGTCCACGCCGCCGATGCTGGCCGGTGAGGACTTTCCGTTCTTCGCGCACGGATCCACCCCGGCCGTCCCGACCGTGTACTGGTTCCTCGGCTGCGTGAGCGCCGCCGATTGGCGCGCCGCTCCGGGCCGTTCGCCGCAGGAGAAGGTGCAGTCCCTGCCCGCCGACCACGCCGCGGACTTCGCTCCGGCCGCGGAGGCCACCTTGCGCCACGGCATCAGCGCCGCGGCCGCCGCGGTACCGGCGCTCGCGAGGGTGGAGCAACGGCAGGGGACCGAGGCCGGCCACCGGTAGGGGGTGCGCGACCACCGTACGGCGGTGGCGGATGCCCACCCGCGCTCCCGGTCGGTGGCCGAGAGCGCACGCCGGACGGCTCGGATCGCGCCACGCGGTGGAGCGGTGCGTCGTCGTGGTCCGGGGCGTGGTGGGGTCGGGTGCCTGCGGGGACGTGGGTGGGGGAGGGGTTTCGGCGGGGGTGCGGGGGGTCGGGAGGCGTCCGGATTCGGGGCCTTGTCGGGGGGTGCCGCGGGCAGGAGGATGCCTGCGATCGGACAGGGCAACCGGAGGGGGAACGCATGAGGTTGTGGGGGTCACTCGCCCGCGCCGCCTTGGTGCTGGCGTTGGCCGGGGTGGGGTTCGGGGGGACCGCGCAGGCGGCGCCGGCGGCTCCGCAGCTGCTCGTGAAGCGCACGACGGGGCTGCTGGACGGGGACGTCGTCGGATTCTCGGTCAAGGGCGGCCCGCCCAAGGCGTACGTCCTGGTCGAGCTCTGCGCCCCGGACACGGTCGCCGGCGCCTGCGACGAGAGCACCGGCCGGCAGTTCCGCGTCCTTCCGGACGGTACGCTCACGGATTTCCCGAAGAAGCTCTACGCCGGGCTCGCCACCGGCTCCGGCACCTTCGACTGCCGTACCGCGACCGCCGCCCATCCGTGCCGGCTGGCGCTGACCGACATCACCGGAGCCGTTCTCACCACCGTCCCGCTGGCCTTCCGGCCGCACGGGGCGCCCGAGGCGGCGCCCACCTTCCGGGTGGACCCGGACCAGGGGCTGGTGGACGGCCAGTCCGTGCACGCCACCGGGCGGGGCTACGAGCCGCAGTTCCACTCGGTGGTCCTGGAGTGCGCCGCGGGGTCCACGCAGGAGACCGCCTGCCGGACCCGGGGCCGTCCGCCGGCCACCACGGACCAGGGCAGGCTCGACGAGACGGTCCTCGTCTCGGCGACGTTCGACACCAATGACGGCCGGACGGTCGACTGCCGCGTCGCGCCCGGATGCGAGCTGCTGGTCTACGGGACCCGGGTCCGGGGTCCGGAATCGCTCCGCCATCCCCTCCGCTTCGCCCCGACGCCGAACCCGGCCCGCGGCTGACGGCCCCCCGCGCACGGCCCGGCCCCCACGAGCGACCACTCGTGGGGGCCGGCCCGTTCTGCGTGCCGGGTCAAGCGGAGCTTCCGGTTTCGTCGAGTGTGGCTTGAAGTTATTCCCTGGGCGCGGAGGGGAGGAGGGCTTCAGGGGATCATTTTCAGCCAATCCCGAGATGATCGATCAGCTTTCGGTCAGGGTGTCTCACCAGTCACTTGGCTTGCGTCCGGCACCTTTTCTGTCAGCGACAGACAGGTAGGCTGCTCCCGCTGGCCGGGCCCGGTCAGTGACGGGGGGAGATCCGTTGGGTGAGCGACTCAGCTTCAGAATTCTTGGTCCACTTATGGCCACCGTGGGGGAGCGGCCGATTCTGGTAGGAGGTGCCCGGCAACGTACGATTCTGGCCCTTCTGCTCCTGAGTCCCGGGCGGATTGTGCCAGTTGACACGCTTGTCGATGTAGTGTGGAACGGCAGGCCTCCTGCCACCGCCCGGACACAGGTGGCCATTGTCATCGCCGCCCTGCGCAAGGCCATCAAGACCGAGGGCGTGACCGAGGAAGTCATCGTCACCGCTCACCCCGGGTACCTGCTGCGTGCGGAGGGGCACGCGCTGGACACGGTCACCTTCACCGGGCTGGTCGCCGAGGCCGAGACCGCGGTCCGCGACGCCCGTCCGGCCGACGCGGCCCGCTGCTACGCCGAGGCCCTAGCGCTGTGGCGCGGACCGGCGCTCGCCGGGGTCACCGGACAGCTCGTCGAGGACGAGGCGGCCCGCTGGGAGGAAGTGCGGATCAACGCCTACGAGGCGATGACCAGCGTCCAGCTGGAGCTCGGCCGGCACCAGCTGCTGCTCCCGGAACTGGCCGCGACCGTACGGGAACACCCGCTGCGCGAACGCACCCGGTACCACTTCATCCTCGCCCAGTACAGATCCGGGCGGCGGGCCGAGGCCATGGAGAGCTTCCGGGAGGCGAGACGCCAGTTCATCGACGAACTGGGCATGGATCCGGGTCCCGAGCTCCAGGAGCTGCACGACGCGATCCTGCGCGACGACCCCTCCCTGGCCTACGAGGCGCCTGCCGCGGCCGGCGCCGACGCGACGGGCGACGCCTTAGGGGCACGCAACCGCGTCGTGCCCTCCGAACTGCCCCCGGACGTACCCGGCTTCGCCGGACGCAGCGACGAACTCACCGCCCTCGACACCCTGGTGGGCGGGCAGGGTGAGGACAGGCGCGCGCCCACCGTCGGGCTGATCACGGGCGTCGCGGGCGTGGGCAAGACCGGTCTCGCCGTCCGCTGGGCGCACCGGATGTCCGAACAGTACCCGGACGGGCGGCTGTTCGCCGACCTCCGCGGATATGACGAGCACCACGCCCCGACCACCGCCGGGGACATATTGAGCCGATTCCTGCGCTCCCTCGGGGTGGAGAGCGAGGACGTGCCCAACGGGCTGGAGGACCGGATCGCGCTGTACCGCAGCGTCCTGGCCGAACGCCGGGTGCTACTGGTGCTCGACAACGTACGCACGTTCGCACAGATCCGGCCCCTGCTGCCGGGAAGCGGCGACTGCACCGTCCTGGTCACGAGCCGGGAGCAGCTGGAGCAGTTGGTCACCTGGCCCCCGCGGGCCCGGGTCCACCTCGGAGTGCTTCCCGAGGACGAGTCCGTCGAGCTGCTCGGCCGGATCGTCGGGGAGGCCCGGATCCTGGCCGCGCCCGATGACTCGGCCCGGCTGGTCGAGTTGTGCGACCGGCTGCCCCTGGCGCTGCGCATCGCCGCGGCCCGGCTGGCGTCCAAGCCGCACTGGTCGGTGCGGCACCTGGTCACCCGGCTCAGCGACGGGCGGCGCCGACTGGACGAGCTCAGCCAGGGCGAGTCCCAGATCCGGGCGAGCTTCGAGCTGAGCTACCGCTACCTGCACAAGGACGCGGCCCGGCTCTACCGCTACCTCGGGCTGCTCTCGGTACCGGACTTCACCGCGTGGGTCGGCGCGGCGCTGATGGACCAGGACGTGCTTGACGCCGAGCGACTGATAGAGCACCTCGTGGACGCCCAGTTCCTGGAGGTCGTCGGCGTCGACGCGACCGGGCAGCTGCGCTACCGCTTCCAGAACCTGATGCGGCTCTACGCCGACGAGCTGGCGCGTGAGGAGGAGAGCGATGAGGACCGACTGGCGGCCTGCGACCGGGTGTTCCGGACCTGCCTGACCATCGCCGAGGAGGCGCACCGGCGCGAGTACGGAGGTGACTACGGCATCGTGCACAGCGAGGTGCCCCGGCGGGAGATCGACGCGGTCCTGCTGGAGGAACTCCTGGCGGCGCCGTTGGAGTGGTACGAGGCCGAGCGGCTCTCGCTGGTCGCCCTGGTCGAACAGACGGCCCGCACGGGCCTGTCCGACCTCGCCTGGGACCTGGTCGCCTCGATGACGGTCCTGTTCGAGTCGCGGAACTACCTGGAGGACTGGCGCCGGTGCAGCGAAGTCGCGCTGAAGGCGGCGCGCGCGGCGGACAACCTGCGCGGCGAGGCGGCGATGGAGCAGCAGCTCGGTGCCCTGGATCTGCGGCTCCGGCTGCTCGACCAGTCCGCCGAGCGGCACGAGACGGCCCTCGACCTCTACGCGCGGGCCGACGACGCGATGGGCAGGGCCCTGGTCCTGCGCAACCTCGCGGTCATCGACCGGATCCGGGGGGAATACGGCCGGGCCGTGGAGCGGCTGGGTGAGGCGCTTCCGGTGTTCCGCGAGGCGGGTGACCGGGCCTCGGAGGCCTACGTGCTCAACGGGCTGGCCCAGCTCGCCCTCGACCAGGGCCAGCCGGAAGCCGCCGTGGAGCTGGGCCTGGACGCCGTACGGGTCTCCGAGGCCATCCAGGGCGGTGTCTCCCGCAGCCTGGCGCAGGGCGCGTACCGGCTGGCCAGCGCGTACCTGGAGCTCGGCAGGCTGGAGGAGGCCGAGGTGGCCTTCGCCCGGGCGGTGCGCATCGTGGAGGAGAAGTCCGACCTGCTCGGGCAGGCCTACGCGCTGCTGGGCCTGGCGCAGACCCGGCACTCGGCAGGCGTCGCCGAGGCGGCCGAGCGGACTTTCCTGGAGGCTCTGGAAGCGGCCCGGCGCACCCGGAGCCCGATGATCGAGGGACAGATCCGGCTCGCGCTCGGCGAGGCCTACCGGGGGAGCGGGCGCGACGAGGAGGGACGGGCGCACCTGCGGGCCGCGCTCGGCATCTTCCAGGGCATCGGCGCCCCGCCGTGGGAGGAGAAGGCGGCGCGGGCGCTGGACCGGCCGGGTTCCGGCGGCGCGTCGGCGCCGGCGGGTGCGGGGGAGAACGCGTAAGCGTGCAATAACCCGGCGATAAGGCGGATCCCTAGCGTCATCGCAGACGAGAAAACTGCCGAGCTGTGGAGTCTGCGATGTCACGTACGACCGGCGCGCCCTCTTTCGCCGTGATCCCCGGCGCCCAGGTGCACGAAGTCCTCGACGGCCGTGCGCCCGAAGTGGTCGGATTGATCGAATCCGCATATCGGGTGCACGGCGAGGGCGGGACGGTGAATCCGCCGTCCTATTTCCTCCGCTTTCCCGACCGGCCGACCTCGCGCATCATCGCGCTTCCGGCGTCCATCGGGGGAGGGGCGCCGGTCGACGGAGTGAAGTGGATTTCCAGCTTCCCCGAGAATGTGGCGGCAGGAATTCCGCGCGCCTCCGCCGTACTGATCCTCAACGACCCGCAGACCGGCTACCCGATCGCCTGCCTGGAATCCTCGATCATCAGCGCGGCCCGCACCGCCGCCTCCGCCGCGCTGGCGGCCGACCGGCTCAGCCCGGCCGGCCGCCGCCCGCGCCGGATCGGCTTCTTCGGCGTCGGCCTGATCGCCCGCTTCATCCACCAGTACCTGGCGGGCACGGGCTGGGAGTTCGACGAGATCGGTGTGCACGACCTGTCCACCGAGCACGCCGAGGGCTTCGCCGACTACCTCACCCGCTCCGGCGAGCAGGGCCCGGTCACCGTCCACGACAGCGCCGAGAAGCTGATCCGCGAGAGCGACCTGGTCGTCTTCGCGACCGTGGCGGGCACCCCCCACGTCACCGACCCGCAGTGGTTCGGGCACAACCCGCTCGTGCTGCACGTCTCCCTGCGCGACCTGGCGCCCGAGGTGATCCTCTCCGGCTTCAACGTCGTCGACGACATCGAGCACTGCCTCAAGGCCGACACCTCCCCCCACCTGGCCGAACAGCTGACCGGCAGCCGTGAGTTCGTCGACGGCACCCTCTACGACGTGCTCTCCGGCAAGCTTCCCGTCCCCGAGGACAAGCCCGTCTTCTTCTCCCCCTTCGGCCTCGGCGTGCTCGACCTCGCGGTCGGCCGTCACATCCACGACACCCTCCACGCGCAGGGCCGGCTGGCCGTCGTCGAGGACTTCTTCCACGAGATGCGCCGCTACGGCTGAGGCCTCCCGCTCCCCGCAATCCCCCACGGCCGCCCCCACCACGGCCCCGAGCCACCCGAGGAAAGTGAACCGGTGACCACACTGCTCGACACCACCACTCGGGCGCCGGCCGACCACGGCCGGCGCCCCCTCCCCGTCCGGATCGAGGAGAGCGCCCTCGACCCGCACCCGCCCATGGAGCTCTACGAGGCGCTGCGCGCCCGGTTCGGGGAGGACGTGTTCCTCCTGGAGTCCCTGGAGAGCCCCGAGTTCGACGGGAACTCGGCCGTCGTCGGCTTCGGCCGGCTCGCCGAGCTGCGGATCCACCCGGGGCGGATCTCCGCCGTCGGGGTGGCCCCCGTCCTGGCCGAGCTGTCCGCGGTCGCCGACCGGCTCGGGCTGGTCGAAGGCCCCGGCGGCGACCGGCTGTTCGAACGGCCCGGACAGGTCTGGGACGTACTGCGCTCCGTGCAGGCGTCCTTCGACGTCGACAGCACCCGCCCCGAGTACGCCTTCGGCTTCCTCGCCACCATCGGCTACGGCGCCGCCTGGTACATGGAGGAGCTCCCCGCCCGCGACGGCTCCGGCGACGAGGCCCCCGACCTGGTCCTGACCCTGTTCCAGGACACCGTCTGGTACGACCTGGACGCCGGCACCGCCGTCCGGCTGGCGGCCCGGAGCGAGGCCTTCGGCCCCGACGGCGGCCCCGCCGCCCGCACCGACCTCGCCGGGATCGTCGAACGGCTGACCGCCGGTATGGCCGAGCCCGCCGGCCGGGCCCCCGGGGCCCCCGCCCCACTGGCCGTCCGCGACAGCACGGACGAGGCCGCCTTCCTGGGCGACGTCGAACGCTGCCTGCGCCACATCGGCGTCGGCGACATCTACCAGATCCAGATCGGCCACCGCATCGAGGTGGACACCGCGCTGACCCCGGCGGACGTCTACCGCCGGCTGCGCGCGCGCAACCCCTCCCCGTACATGTACCTCGTCCCCCGCGACGGCTCCACCCTGATCGGCGCCAGCCCCGAGGTGCTCTTCCGTACCGAGGGCGACCGGATCGTCATGCGCCCCATCGCCGGCACCACCCCGCGCAGCGGGGACCCGGCGGTGGACGGGCCCCGGATCGAGGCCCTGCTCGCCAGCGAGAAGGAGCGGGCCGAGCACGTGATGCTGGTCGACCTGTGCCGCAACGACATCGGCCGCGTCAGCCTGCCCAGCACCCTGGACGCCCGCGACGTCATGACGGTCGAGACCTTCTCGCACGTCTTCCACCTGGTCTCCACGGTCGAGGGCCTGCTCGCCCCGGGGGAGGACACCTGGTCCGCGCTGGCCGCGACCTTCCCCGCCGGGACCGTCACCGGAGCCCCCAAGATCCGCGCCATGGAGATCATCTCCGAACTGGAGAGCGATTCCCGGGGCATGTACGCGGGGGCCGTCGGCCTGGTCGACGTCCGCGGCTGGTCCCGGCTGGCGCTGTGCATCCGTACGGTCACCCACGACGGGTCGACGTACTCCACCCAGAGCTGCGCCGGCATCGTCGCGGACTCCTCGCCCGCCGCCGAGTGGCGCGAGACCCTGCACAAGATGGGGGCCGCCTACTGGGCGCTCACCGGTGAGGAACTGCTCCCGTGAAGGTCCTGCTCGTCGACGCGTACGACAGTTTCACCCACATCATCGACCAGTACCTGCGCACCCTCGGCGCCACCACCGAGGTCGTCCGCTCCCGCACCGAGAGCCCCGACGAGCTCGCCGCGCGGCTGCCGGACGCCGTGGTCCTGGGCCCCGGCCCGGGACACCCCGCCGAGTCGGGCCACGTCGAGCTGGTGCACCGCTTCGCCGGGCGGGTGCCGCTGCTCGGCATCTGCCTCGGTCACCAGGCCATCGGCCTGGCCCACGGGGGCCGCGTACAGGTGGCCGACCGGCTCAAGCACGGCAAGACCAGCGAGGTCGCCCACGACGGCGCCGGGGTCTTCGCCGGGCTCGACGCCCCCATGACCGCCACGCGCTACCACTCGCTCATCGTCGCCGAACCCCTGCCGCAGGAGCTGATCGCCACCGCGCACGCCGTGGACGACGGCTACGTGATGGGACTGCGCCACCGGACCCTCGCCGTCGAAGGGGTCCAGTTCCACCCCGAGTCGATCACCACGGTCGGCGGCATGCGGCTCCTGGAGAACTTCCTCACCACCGCACGGACCCAGCCCGCAGACGCCCTCGCCGGGTGACAAAGGAGCATTTCGTGGACCACGTGGATTCCTGGCGGGCCCTGCCCGCCGCACAACAGCCCGAGTGGCCCGACAGCGCGGCCCTGGACGCCGTACGGGCGCAGCTGCGCGACAGCGTTCCGCTCGTCGTCGCCGCCGAGTGCGAGCAGCTGAAGGCGCGCCTCGGCGCCGTCGCCAGGGGGGAGGCCTTCCTGCTCCAGGGCGGGGACTGCGCCGAGACCTTCGCCGACGTGCGGGAGGACTCCGTACGCCGCAAGGTGCGCACCCTGCTCCAGATGGCGCTCGTCCTCCAGTACGCCGCCTCGGTGCCGGTCGTGAAGATCGGGCGGATGGCGGGCCAGTACGCCAAACCCCGCTCCAAGCCCACCGAGACCCGCGACGGGGTGACCCTGCCCGCCTACCGGGGCGACGCCGTCAACGGCTTCCCCTTCGAACCGGGCGAGCGGGAGCCGGACCCCGGCCGGCTGCTGCGGATGCACCAGGCGGCCTCCGGCACGCTGAACCTCGTACGGGCCTTCACCACGGGCGGCTACGCGGACCTGCGCCAGGCGCACGCCTGGAACCAGGACTTCGTGGCCCGCTCACCCGTCGGCGAGCGGTACTCGGCCCTCGCCACCCAGATCGACCAGGCCCTCAACTTCATGCGGGCCTGCGGGGCCGACGAACGCATCCAGCACGCCGTGGAGTTCTTCGTCAGCCACGAGGGACTGCTGCTGGAGTACGAGGAACCGCTGGTCCGCGAGGACCCGACGACCGGGCGGCGCTACTCGGGCAGTGGCCACATGCTGTGGATCGGGGAACGCACCCGGGACCTGGACGGGGCCCACGTGGAGTTCTTCTCGAAGATCGCCAACCCGATCGCGGTCAAGCTCGGCCCGACCACCGACTCCGACACGGTGCTGCGGCTGATCGACCGGCTCGACCCCGAACGGGAGCCCGGCCGGCTCACGTTCATCGTCCGCATGGGCGCCGGGCAGGTCCGCGAGCGGCTGCCCGTGCTGGTGGAGAAGACGGCCGCGGAGGGGGCGCCGGTGGCGTGGGTCAGCGATCCCATGCACGGCAACACCTTCGAGGCCCCGTCGGGCCTCAAGACCCGCCGCTTCGACGACATCGTCGACGAGGTGAAGGGCTTCTTCGAGGTCCACCGCGAGCTCGGGACGCATCCCGGGGGCGTGCACCTGGAGTTCACCGGGGGCGATGTCACCGAATGCGTGGGCGGCGGTGAGGAAGTGAGCCTGGACGGGCTGAGCGAACGCTATGAATCCACTTGTGACCCGCGGCTCAACCGCACCCAGTCACTGGATCTGGCCTTCCTCGTGGCCGAGATGTACCGGGAACGCTGAGCCTGCGCCCATGGCTTTATCGCCGACCGGGCCGCAACGCACCCTCAAGTGGTCCTCCAGCGGTCCCGGTCTGTTGGTCAAGTGGTGCCCCGATGCTCGTTATCGGCATCGGGGCACCATCTGACCAGCAGTTATATCGTCATTATCGAAATGCTCCCGCCCCTGGGAACGGAGCGATATCAGCTCGAAGCCGCTCCTTCCTAGTGTTCTTCTCACCGGAACAGACCGGAACTCAAGTGGGACTCAACGGGGGAGAAGAACCGAGATGCAGAACACGTGGCGCACCCAGGTCAAGCGGATCACCGTCGCCATCGCCGTGGCCGTGGCCGTAGCGGGCGGAGTGCAGATCGCCGAAGAGGGATCCGACGCCGCCCCGGTCAGCATCACCGCCGACGGCACCGCCGGTGCGACCCCCGTCCCCGTTCCCACCACCACGTCCGAATCCGGAGAATGGCACTGATGGACCGTAACTGGAGCACGCTGCTGGAGACCCTCCTCGCCGGCCGGGACCTCGCTCAGGCCGACACCGGCTGGGCCATGCACCAGGTCATGCGCGGCGAGGCCACCGACGCCCAGCTCGCCGGCTTCCTGGTCGCCCTGCGCGGCAAGGGGGAGACGGTCGGCGAACTGGAGGGCCTGGTACGCGCCCTGCTCGACCACGCGGTGGCCCTCGACGTGCCCGGCGCCACGGTCGACGTGGTCGGCACGGGGGGCGACGGCGCCCGTACGGTCAACATCTCCACCATGTCGGCGATCGTCGCGGCCGGCGCCGGGGCCCGGGTCGTCAAGCACGGCAACCGGGCTTCGAGTTCGGCCTCCGGATCCGCGGACGTGCTGGAGGCGCTCGGGGTCACCCTGCGCCTGCCGCCGGCCCGGGTCGCGGCGCTGGTGGAGGAGGCGGGGATCACCTTCTGCTTCGCCCCCGACTTCCACCCCTCCATGCGGCACGCCTCGCCGGTGCGCAAGCAGCTGGGGATCCCGACCGTCTTCAACGCCCTCGGGCCGCTGACCAACCCGGCCCGGCCGACCGCCCAGGCGGTCGGGGTGGCCGACGCGCGGCTGCTCCCGCTCATCGCGGGGGTGCTGGCCCGCAGGGGCACGAGCGCCTTGGTGTTCCGCGGGGACGACGGGCTCGACGAGCTCAGCGTCACCAGCACCTCGACGGTGCTGAGCGTCGAGGGGGGAAGGGTCCGGGAGGAATCCTTCGACCCCCGCGACCTCGGCATCGAGTTCGCCCCGGCGGACGCCCTGCGGGGCGCCGACGCGGCGTACAACGCGCAGGTGGCCCGACGGCTGTTCGCCGGCGGGGAGCGGGGCCCGGTCCGCGACGCGGTGCTGCTGTCGGCGGGGGCCGCGCTGGCCGCCGCCGGGCGGTCGCGCGGGCGCGGGGTCACCGAGCGGCTGCGGGAGGCCGTCGCCGTGGCGGCGGACGCCCTCGACTCGGGGGCCGCCGAAGCGGTCCTGGACCGCTGGGTGCGGGCCGCCGCCGGACACGCCGGGGCACCGCTCGCCGCGGCGGGGCGGTGAGCGGTGCACACGTAGGGCCGGCATGACGCGCGAACCGCGGCCGTGGGGGGGGGGGGGGGGSGGGGGGGGGGGGGGGGGGGTGGCCGGCAGCTGCACCGGATCGTGTGCCAGGGGACCGTCGGCCGTGTCGTCGGCCTCCGTGCCCCGTGGGACCTTGCGGCGGATCCAGGACAGCGCGGGGCTGGTGACCGCCGTGGTGAGCAGGGCCATCAGGACCAGCAGGGTGAACAGGTCCGGTCCGATCACCCCCAGCTCCAGCCCCAGGTTCAGCACCACCAGCTCGGTCAGTCCGCGGCAGTTCATCAGGGCGCCGATCGACATGGCGTCCCGCCAGGACTGGCCGGTGGCCCGCGCCGCGGAGGTGCTGCCGCCCCACTTGCCAAGGAAGGCGACGACCATGACGGCCAGGGCCCACACCCACATCATCGGGTCGGCGACCACGAGCCCCACATCGGTGCGCAGACCGGTGTTGACGAAGAACAGCGGCAGCAGGATCGGGATGGTGAAGGCCCGCAGCCGGGCCGCGCACAGCTCGATCACCCGGGAGCCGCGCGGGGTGATCACGCCGAAGACGAAGGCGCCGAACAGGGCGTGCACGCCGATCTTGTCGGTGGTGAAGGCCGACAGGCACAGCCCGCTGAACAGTACGACCAGCACGACGGAGTCCACCGTACGGGCGGCCCGCGCGGCCCACCTGGCCAGCAGCGGCCGGACCGCGTAGATCATGAAGGCCAGGAACAGGGCCGCCAGGGCCGCCGTGGTGGCCGCCTCCATGGGGGAGCTGCTGGTGCTGACGGCGACCACCGCGGCCAGCAGGCACCAGGCGGTCACGTCGTCCACCGCCGCGCAGGCCATGGCCAGGGCGCCGATCCGGGTGTTGTAGAGACCCCGGTCGGTCAGGATCCGGGCCAGCACCGGGAACGCGGTGATGCTCATGGACACCGCGATGAACAGGACGAACGCGATCTTGGAGACCCCCTTGGGGGCCAGCGTGTCGAACATCAGGAGGGCCAGCCCGGAGCCGAGGACCAGCGGGAGCGCGATGCTCGCCTGGCTGACGGCGATGGCGGTACGGCTGTGCCCGCGCAGGGCGGAGAGGTTCAGCTCCAGGCCCACCAGGAACATGAACGCCAGCAGACCCAGATTTCCGAACGCCCCGGTGAACGGCAGGACCGTCCCGGGGAACAGCCATGTCTGGGCCGAGGGCCACAGCCAGCCGAGGAGCGAGGGGCCCAGCATGATGCCGACGGCGATCTCGCCGACCACGGGAGGCTGACCGAGGCGTCGGAAGAGCATCGCGCCGGCCTTGCACGAGATGATGACCGCGGGAATCGCGATCAGCAGGTCGGGGAGCGGGTCACGGGCGGACACGGGCGGCCTCCTTGGGCGTCGACGTGGCCGACACGGACGGCGGGGTCGACACGGCCGACGCGGCCGGCGGGGCGGCGGCGGGCGGGGCGGGTATCGCCGGCAGGGGTGGGGCCGCGGCGGGCGGGCCGGGCACGGCGGTGGCATCGGTCCAGCGGGCGTACCTGCGCTTGCCGTACAGCAGGGGCTCCTCCCCGTCGTGCAGGGAGACCCGGGTGACCCGGACGAACACCGCGGTGTGGTCGCCGAACTCGACGGCCCTGACCACCTCGCCGTCGGCGACGGCGTGCGAGGCCGCCGCCAGGTGCGGGCCGCCGGCCCCCAGCGGGAGCCGCCATTCGGTCCGCGCGAAGCGGTCCGGGGCGCCCGAGGCGAACAGGTCGGAGACGGGACGGGCGTTCTCGTGGAGCAGGTTGACGGCGACCTGGCCGGTCTCCAGCACGGCCTGCACGGTCGGGCTCTGCGTGCGCAGGCACAGCACGACGGTGGGCGGGGAGAGGGCCACGCTGGCGAGGGAGCTGCAGGTCATACCGCGCGGCTCGGAATCCGTGCCGATCGTGGTGATCACCGAGACACCGGACGGGAACGCCGACATCAGGGGGCGGATGTCGGCTTCGGCCGCGCCGTCGGACTGATCGGCGCGGAGGGACGGTGAGGGCTGGGAGGTACGGGACATCTGTGGGGACTCCTGGGGATCGGGGTGCGGCGCGGGCCCGGAAGCCGGAGGGAGGGGCCGGCTCCGGGCCTGCGCACCGGAAGGAAGCGACTACGGACTAGCCGTGCAGCTTGCGCAGGTAGTCGTACGCGCTCGGCAGCGTGTCGAGGAGGTGCTCCTGCTCCTGCTTGACCTTGCCGAACATGGCCTCGGCGCCCGCCACGGAATCGGGCTTGTGCGCGAGGATCGGCAGGGGGGCGTCCGGTTCGAGGCCGAGGCCCGCGAAGACGCAGTAGTAGCTGCCGTTGGTCCAGAAGTTCCGGAATTCCGCCTCGAAGTTCCCGTAGTACGTGGACTCGTCGGCGATCGGGGAGTTGATCGCCAGGGCGGCCTTGTACGCGGAGATCTTCTCCTGGATGTTCTGCGGCAGCGTGAGTTCCTTGTTCGCCCGCCAGAAGGGGGTGTCATTGCGCGGCGCGTAGTAGAAGTGCGCCTGGATGAAGTCGCGGGTGTCGTCGAACATCACCTCGATCTCGTGGTTGAAGCTGTTGGCCAGTTCCGGGTTGAAGGTGCGGTCCGGGAAGTGCTTCGCCAGCTGGTAGATGGCCGCGGTGATGAAGTAGATCCCGGTCGATTCCAGCGGCTCCAGGAACGCGGAGGAAAGGCCGATGCTCACCACGTTGTTCACCCAGGCACGGCGGTTGCGGCCCACCCGGAACTTCACGTGGTTGAACTTCGTCGTCTCCGGGTCGAGGCCCCACAGCGCGCTGAATTCCCTGGTCGCCTCCTCCTTGGTCGTGAACTTGCTGGAGTAGACGTAGCCGGAGCCGAAACGGCCCAGCATCGGGATCTTCCAGGTCCAGCCGGAGGACATCGCGATGGCGGAGGTGTACGGCTCGATGCCGTTGGCCTCGTCGTCGTGCGGAACGGCGGTGGCGACGGCGCTGTCACACAGCAGGTGGTCGCTCATGTCGATGAACGGCTCTTCGAGGGCCTGGTTGATGAGCAGGCCGCGGAAGCCGGAGCAGTCCACGAACAGGTCGGCCTCCAGGACCCGGCCGTCCTTGGTGTGGAGGGCCCTGATGAAGCCGCGCTCGTCCTTCTCCGCGTGGGTCATCTCGCCCTGCACGTGGTGGACGCCCTGCTTCTCGGTGGCGAAGCGGCGCAGGAAGTCGGCGACCAGGGCCGCGTCGAAGTGCCAGGCGTAGCGGGTGGACGGGGTGCCGTCGAGCCACTTCGGGGACTTCTTCGCGTCCATGACCGGGGGCTCGCGGAAGCACGCGTAGTCGAACGGCTCCTCGGTCTGGCCCTCCAGCTTCCGCTTGGCCCAGTAGTGCGACATCGGGACGTTGTCGCTGTCCGGCAGGATGCCGAACGGGTGGTAGAAGTGGTCCGGCCCGCCGTTCTCCAGCTCCCGCGCGTCCGGCTCGCCCTGGCCGCCGGTTCTCCAGTTGACGAAGCGGACGGCCATCTTGAAGCTGGCGTTGCACTCCCGCATCCACTCCTCCTCGGCGATGCCGAGGTATTCGAAGAGGACCTTGTGCAGGTTCGGGACGGTGGCCTCACCGACACCGATCCGCGGGATCGCCGGAGCCTCCAGGACCGTGATGTCCACGGTGCCCTGGAGCGCCTTGCCGAGATAGGCGGCGGTCATCCAGCCGGCGGTTCCGCCGCCCAGGATGACGACTTTCTGAATGCGCGAGTCGGTGCCGGTCATGTGAGGGACTCTCTCTTCCGTCTTCATGGGGGACTTCCGTGGTGCGATGTGGAAGAGATTCAGGCCATCGACTATGCGCCACCTATAGCCGGCCGTATGGCGTCGATATAGCGGATTGGCCGAATCTCAATCACGCTGTATCCGCACCCCGCAACTCCCAGCAGAGGATGGCTGCATCAGATGCCGTACGAAGAAGGGACGAAGGGAATCCTCTCCACCGTGGGAGGAACTCCGCTCATCGAACTGGAGCGTTTGCTGCCGGGCCTCGGCTCGCGGGTGTTCGCCAAGGTGGAGCGGTTCAATCCCGGAGGAAGTATCAAGGACCGCTCCGCACTCTCCATGGTGCTGGCGCGCATCAGAACCGGGGAACTCGTACCCGGAAAATCAACCGTGATCGAGTCGAGTTCCGGCAATCTCGCGATCGGGCTCGCCCAGATCTGCGGGTATTTCGGACTGCGTTTCATCTGCGTGGTGGACGCCAGGACGACCCGGCAGAACGTCGCGATCCTGCGGGCCTACGGGGCCGAGGTCGAGATCGTCGTCGACCCCGATCCGGCCACCGGTGAACTGCTGCCGGCCCGGCTCCGCCGGGTGGCCGACCTCGTCGCCGTGACGCCCGACGCCTACTGGCCCGACCAGTACTCCAATCCCCTCAACCCCATCGCCCACCAGAACACGATGCGCGAGATCGCCGAGGCCCTCGACGGCCGCGTCGACCAGCTCGTCGTGGCCGCGGGCACCAGCGGAACCCTGGGCGGCTGCGCGGAGTACATCCGCCGGCACGGGATGAACACCACGATCAACGCCGTGGACGCCATCGGCAGCGTGCTCTTCGGCCCGCAGGAGCGCCGCACCCGGCTCATCCCGGGCCACGGCGCCTCGGTGGTGCCCCGGCTGCTGCGTCCCTCGGACGCGGACCGGGTCATCCACGTCGGCGACCTCGACTGCGTCGTCGGCTGCCGGCGCCTCGTCCGGGACGAGGCGGTGCTCGCCGGCGGCTCCTCCGGTGCCGTCGTCGCGGCACTGGAACGGATCGCCCCCGACATCATCCCCGGCTCGAACGTGGTGCTCGTCCTGCCCGACGGCGGCGACCGCTACCTGGAGACGATCTACGACGACGCCTGGGTGTACCGCCAGTTCGGCGAGGTCTCGCACCTCTGGAAGGAGCCCCGCTCCGCGGGCCTCACTCCGCACCTGGTGGATATAGGCCACTGATAGCGGCCCCTCCCACCATCGAACCATCGCACCACCGCTGGCCCCGCCAGCCCCCCACCCCGAAAACCCGCCGGGCGCCCACCCGGCACGGCACCGGCAGGTCCGCCGCGGACCGCCCTTCACCTGGAGGAACATCAGATGACCACCCAGATCCCCGCCCTCGACGCCGGGCGCAAGGAGCAGATCAAGGACATCGTCTGCGACATCCTCGAACTCGACCTCGACGAGGTGACCGAGACGAGCCTCTTCAAGGAGGAGCACGACGCGGACTCCCTGCGCACCATCGAGATCCTGGCCTCGCTGGAGCGGGTCTTCGGCATCACGCTGGAGCAGTCCGAGCTCAGCCGCATGGTCAACCTGGTCGGCGTCTACGCCGTGATCGCGGAGGCCGAGGGCAAGTGACCACCGAGACGGCCGCGACGGGGCAGCGGACCGCTGCCCGGCACCGGGTGGTGATCACGGGTCTCGGTGTCGTGACGAGCATCGGCACGGGCGTGGACGCCTTCGCCGAGGGCCTGCGTGCCGGACGCAGCGGGGCCAAGCCCATCAGCGCGTTCGACACCACCGGCTTCGCCCACTCCAACGCCTGTGAGATCACCGACTTCGAGCCGGAGGCCTGGCTGCGCGAGCTGCCGGCCGACGAGCTCGGCCGGGCCGCCCAGTTCGCGGTCGCCGGGGCCCGGATGGCGGTGGCCGACGGCGGCCTCACCGAGGCGGACGTCCGGGCCAGGCGCTCCCTGGTCTCGGTCGGCACCACCGACGGCGAGTCCCGCGACCTGGACCACCTCACCGGGCTCCAGGTCGCCGGGGACGAGGAGACCCTCGACCCGGTGGTCGCCCGCCGCGTCTGGCCGGGCCGGCTCTCCGCCGGCATCGTCCGCGAACTCGGCCTGGAGGACGTGGAGACGGTCACCGTCCCCACCGCCTGCGCCGCCGGGAACTACGCGGTCGGCTACGGCTACGACGCGATCAGCTCCGGAGACGTGGAGATGGCCCTGTGCGGCGGGGCCGACGCCCTGTGCCGCAAGACGTTCACCGGCTTCTACCGGCTCGGCACCATCGCCCCCGACGTGTGCCGGCCCTTCGACGCCGACCGGCAGGGCATCCTCACGGGCGAGGGCGCCGGCATCCTGCTCATGGAGTCGCTGGAGTCCGCGCTGGCCCGCGGCGCCCGGATCTACGCCGAGGTACTCGGCTACGGCCTGTCCTGCGACGCCAGCCACCCGGTCGCCCCCGACCGGGACTCGATCGCCCGCTGCATCACCGCGGCGCACGCCAACGCCGGGATCACCCCCGCCGACGTGGACTTCATCTCCGCGCACGGCACCGGGACCAGGGCGAACGACGTCACCGAGGTCGGCGCGATCCGCCAGGTGTTCGGCGAGGACCTGCCGCGCACCGTCTCCATCAAGTCGATGATCGGCCACACCATGGGCGCCGCCAGCGCCCTGGCCTCGGCGGCCTGCGCCCTCGCCCTGCGCGAGGGATTCATCCCGCCGACCATCAACCACCGCACCACCGACCCCGAGTGCGGCGTGGACTGCGTACCGAACGAGGCGGTCGAAGCCGACCTCAAGGTCGTGCAGAACAACGGACTCGCCTTCGGCGGCAACAACGCCGTGCTGGTCCTCGGCCACTGGGAAGACAGGAGCGCAGTCGCATGACGGAAACAGAAGCGGCGCGGCCCCGCGAGCGCCGGCTCGTCATCTCGGGCTGGGCCGTGACCTCCCCCTACGGCCTGGGCCGCCGGTCCTTCACCGAGGGACTCCTGGCCGGGACCACGGCGACCTCCGCCGTCGACGGCGGGCAGTGGCCGGTCCCCTACGGGGAAGCCGGCCTCATCCCGGGCTTCGACATCAAGGCCGTGCTCGGCCGCAAGGGCACCCGCTCCATGGACCGGGCCACCGGGATCGCCGTCGTCACCGTCGGCGAGCTCCTGGAGGACTTCGGCCAGGGCCTGGCCGCCGACCCGGAGAAGACCGGGCTGGTGCTCGGCACCTCCGGCAGCGTCCAGTCCATCATGGACTTCACCCGGGACGCCCTGACGGGGGAGAAGCCCTACCTCGTCGACCCGGCCCGGTTCCCCAACACGGTGATGAACTGCCCGACGGGCCAGAGCGCCATCCGGCACACCCTCAAGGGCCCCAACGTCACCGTCTCCGGCGGCTCGGCCACCGGCCTGCTGGCCCTGAACTACGCCTCCCGGCTGCTGCGCGGCGGCCACGCCAACGCGCTGCTGGCCGGCGCGGCCGAGGAGTTCTCCGTCCAGCGCGCCCGCCTGGAGCGGGTCGCCGACCACGGCGGGGCGGAGGCCGACCCGCTGGGCGAGGGCGCCGCGCTGTTCCTGCTGGAGAGCGGCGAGGCAGCCCGCGAGGGAGGCCGGCGGGTGCTCGCCACCGTCCTCGGTTCCCGCTTCCGGGCCTTCCCGGAGAGCGGACGCGCCGGGGCCGCGCTGGCCCGCTGCGTCGCCGAGGTGCTCGCCGACGCGGGCGTGGGCCCCGAGGACGTCGCCCTGATCGCGCCGGGCACCCCGCCGGGGCAGCTCGGCAAGCAGGAGGAGTCCGCGCTGGAGGGGATCGGCGGCGAGCGGATCGCCGTACGGCCGCTCGTCGGCGACGCGACCGCCGCCTCGGCCGCCTTCCAGCTGGCCGCCGTCCTGGCGCACGCCGGTGCGGAGCCCGCCCTGGTGGACCGGCTCGCCCTGGTCACCGCCCTGGACCGGGACGGCACCGTCGGAGCCACCCTGCTGCGGCTCGGCTGAGACCGACGGGGGGGCGCACGCCACCGCGCCCCCCGGCCCCGTACCGCGCACCATCCCCCCTCGTGCGCGTACACGCGTACACGCGCACCCGTGTCCCGAAGAGAGAGGCATCTATCCATGTCCGAGACACCGAGGCCGGTAGCCCTCGTCACCGGCGGCTCGCGCGGCATCGGCCGGGCCGTGGTGGAGACCCTGGCACGGGACGGCCACGACGTGGCCTTCTGCTACCAGTCCAACGAGGAGGCCGCCGAGCTCGCCGCGAAGGCCGCCCGGGAGCTGGGGGCGCGGGTGCTGGCCGACCGTGTGGACGTCACGGACCGCGCGCAGGTCCGGGCCTTCACCGCGCGGGCCGAGGCCGAACTGGGCCCGGTGGAGGTGCTGGTCACCGCCGCCGGCATCGTCCGCGACGGCCACCTCGCGATGATGAAGGACGAGGACTGGGACGCGGTGGTCCGCACCAACCTCGACGGGACGTTCAACTTCGCCAAGGCGCTGGCCTTCCCGATGATGAAGCGCCGCCGCGGCACCATCATCACCCTCTCCTCGGTCGCCGCCGCCGGCAACGCCACGCAGAGCAACTACTCCGCGACCAAGGCCGGGATCATCGGCTTCACCAAGGCCCTGGCCAAGGAGTCCGGCCGCAGCGGCCTGCGGGCCAACGCCGTCGCCCCCGGATTCATCGCCACCGACATGGTCGGGGGCCTGTCCGAGAAGCACGCCAAGGAGATGACGGCCCGGATCCCGCTGGGCCGCTTCGGCGAGGCGCACGAGGTCGCCGAACTGGTGTCCTTCCTGGCCTCCGACCGCGCCGCGTACATCACCGGACAGGTCTTCCACATCGACGGCGGTCTGGTCGTCTGACCGGCCCCCCACCAGTCCGACCAGCCTGATTCACAGAGGAGTTCGACATGGCCGGCCGTGCCGCCAAACCGCCCCGGTTCTACTTCAACCTGCGCAGCCCCTACAACTTCTTCGCCCTGCACGACCTGGAGCGCGAGCACCCCGGTCTGCTCGACCGGGTCGAGTGGCGCCCCTTCTGGGAGCCCGACGAGACCAGCGCCAAGCTGCTGGACGAGGCCGGCGGGCAGTTCCCGTACACCCCCATGACCCGCGCCAAGCAGTTCTACATCCTGCGTGACGTACGCCGCCTCGCGGCCGAGCGCGGGCTGGAGCTGACCTGGCCGGCCGACCGCGAGCCGTGGTGGGAGCCGGCCCACCTGACCTGGTTCCTCGCCGTGGACGCGGGCCTGGGCCGGGAGTGGGTGGCCCGCGCGGGCCGGGCCCGCTGGCTGGAGGGACGCGACATCTGCGACCCCGCGACCGTCCTCGAACTGGCCGTGGAGACCGGCCTCGACGCCGACGCGGTGGCCGCCGCCACCGACAGTCCGGAGCTGCGCGAGCGGGCCGTCGCCGCCCTGCTGGACGTGCACCGCGACGGGGTCTTCGGCGTCCCGTTCTTCGTCAACGGCAGAGAGCCCTACTGGGGCCTGGACCGGGTGGCCGCCTTCGCCGCCTCCTTCGGGAACGCCGCCGCCCCCGCGGCCCCCGCCGCGCAGCCCGCCGAGGCGGAGCTCGCGGTGGTCGGCGCCGGGCGCACYACGGACATGAGCCACGCGGGAGGCTGCGGATGACCGCCGTGACCGCCGTGACGGACACCACCGCCGGGGCGCCCGGCGCTGTACGGGCGCTGCCCCTGACCGCGATCCAGCAGTCCATGTGGACCGCCTACCGGGTCTCCCCCGAGGCCTCCGCCTACAACATCGTCATGCCGCTGCGGCTGCGCGGCCGGGTCGACCCCGCCGCCATGGACGCCGCCGTCACCGCCGTCGGCGCCCGTCAGGAGCTGCTGCGCTCGGTGTTCACCGAGAGCGCCGAGGGGGTCCGCCGCACCGTGGGCGAACAGCCCCTGGTCCGCCTGGAGTTCCGCGACCTCGACGGCGCCGGCGAGGAGGCCCTGCACCGGGCCGCCGAGGAGGCCGGGGCCCGCCCCTTCCGCCTGGAGTCCGCGGCATTCCGCGTGGTGCTGCTGCGCAACACCGACGATGACTGGGCGCTGGTCACCTCCGCCCACCACATCGTCAGCGACTTCACCTCGCGCTGGCTGCTGGTGCGCGACGTCCTCGACGCCTACGAGGGCTTCGCGTCCGGGCAGGAACCCCGCTGGCGGCCCATCCCCGGCTCCTACGCCGACCACGCCGCCGAGGAGCTGCGCTACACCGCCTCCGCGTCGGGCCTGCGGGCGGCCGAGCTGTGGCAGGAGTCGGTGGGGCAGGCCCCCGCCGCCGAACTCCCCCTGGACCGGCCCCGGCCCGCGCTGCGCTCCTACCGGGGCGGCACCGTCGTACGGCAGCTGGCCGCGGAGAGCGCCGCCGCCCTGGCCCCGGCCGCCGCCGTCGCGGGGGTGACCCCCTTCGCCTACCTCCTCGGCGTCTTCCAGGCCCTGACCCACCGGTGGACCGGCCAGGATGCCTTCGTGCTCGGGGTCCCGGCCACCAGCCGGATGGGCCGCGCGCAGCGGGACGTGATCGGCTGCTTCCTCAACACCATGCCGGTGCGTGCCGACTTCACCGCCGGCTCCACCTTCCGCAGCGCGGCCGAGCAGGCCGGGCAGCGGGTGATGGGCGGCATGATGGGCGTCCGCTACCCGTGCGCGCTGGCCTTCCCCCGGGCCACGGTGTTCCGCACCGCCCTGTTCCTCGTCCAGATGGACCGGATGGAGCCGCCCGTGCCGAACGTCGCGCCGGGCGCCGCCGAGGGACCGTCCGTCCCGTACGCCGGGCTGGACATCGCCCTGATCGACGTCCCGCAGCAGGAGGGCCAGCTGGACCTGCTGCTGCGCATCGAGCAGACCCCCGAGGGGGTCACCGCGGTCTTCTCGTACGACACGGACGTGCTGGACCGCGAGACGGTCGCGCGCTTCGCCGACGGGTACGAGCGGATGCTGGCGGCCGCCGTCGCCGAGCCGGACACCCGCGTCGTCGACGTGGAGCTGGCGGGCGCGGGGGAGCTGGAGGCGCTGCTGGCCCTGGGCTCCGCGGGCGGGGCCGGCGCGGACTTCGGATCCTTCGACTCCGCCGACGAGTTCGAGTCCTTCGAGAGCGCCTGGGAGTACCGGTGAGCCTCGAAGTGGCCGTGATCGGCGCGGGTCTGGGCGGCCTGACCGCCGCCGCGGCCCTGTACGCCCGGGGCCTGGACGTCACCGTGTACGAGCGGGGCGGGACCCTGCGCGAGCAGGGCGTGGGCATGCACCTGGGTCCGAACGGCACCCGGCTGCTGGAGCGCCTGGGCCTCGGCCCGCGCCTGGCCGAGCTGGCGGTCCGCCCCGAGGCCCTGGAGGTCCGGGCCTTCCACAACGGCGCGCGGGTCGCCGTACAGGAGATGGGCGGGGCCTGGGAGCGGCAGTTCCGCGCCCCCTACCTCACCGTCCACCGCGGCGACCTGCACCGGATGCTCGCGGGACTGGTGCCCGGCGAGCGGGTGCGCACCGGCAAGGAGCTCGTCCGCTACGAGGAGGGCCCCGACGGGGTGCTCCTGGAGTTCGCCGACGGCACCACGGGCCGGGCCGACGTCCTGGTCGGCGCCGACGGGGTCCACTCGGCGGTGCGCCGCGCGGTGGCCGGCGCGGACGCCCCCGTGTACTCCGGCAACAGCGCGCTGCGGGGGCTGGTGGACGCGGCGGACGTGCCCTCGCTGGACCCGGGCCGGATGTACATGTTCGCGGGCCCCGAGTCCCGGGTGCTGTGCTACCCGGTCAGTGGGGGAAGGCAGTTCACGTACGTGGTGGTCACCCCCGCCGACGAGGGCGACGCCGAGTCCTGGACCAGCGCCGGCGACCGGGCCGACCTGGACGCCGTCCTCACCGGCTGGGCGCCCGAGGTGCGCGAACTGGTCGGCGCCGCGGGCGAGGTCCGCCGCTGGGCCCTCTACGACCGGGCCCCGCTGGAGCGGTGGAGCACCTCCCGGGTGACCCTGCTCGGGGACGCGGCCCACCCGATGCTGCCCCACCACGGACAGGGTGCCAACCAGGCCGTCGAGGACGGCGTGGCGCTCGCCCTGTGCCTCGCCCGCGCGGACGAGGACGCGCGGGGCGTCGCCGACGCCCTGGAGCGCTACGAGTCGCTGCGCCGCCCGCACACCACGAAGGTCCAGCTCGGATCGCGCACGGGCCGTCCCGCCCCGGGCGCGGGCGGCCGGCCCGGTGGTGTCAAGGAGGCCGCCGCGGACGTCGGCTGGATCCTCGGGCACGACGTCGAGGCCGCCTTCGAGGCCGCGTTCCCGACCCTCCTCCAGGGCGCTCCCGGCACCGCCGGCACCGGCCTGAGCGGCGCCGCCGCCTGACCCGCCACCCCCGCCGCACCGCAGGGCCCCCGAAGCCGACAGGCATCGGGGGCCCTGCCGCGTTCCGGCACGTATATGCGCTCGATAGGGCATCGATAGCGGCCTCTTCAAGGATGGCGACACCTGACCACGCGAAGGGAACAGCGATGAGCGAACAGCAGAACGAGAACCAGGCGGACACGGTCCACCGCGTCGTCCTCAACGACGAGGAGCAGTACTCGATCTGGTGGGCCGACCGCGACCTGCCCGCCGGCTGGCACGCCGAGGGCACCGAGGGCACCCGCGAGGAATGCCTCGCCCGGATCACCGAACTGTGGACCGACCTGCGCCCCGCGAGCCTGCGCCGCCGGATGTCCGCGGGCTCCGCCGCCTGACCACCCGGACGTGCGGGCCACCCGGGCGCCCCGGCCCCGGGAAGCGGCCGACGCCACCCCCGATCCCGATGAAGGAGAGAACGTGAACGACCGTACGCAGTCGGGATCCGCCCCCGGCCGTCTGCTGCTGCCCGGCCTGTTCAGGGCCCAGGCCGCCCGCACCCCCGAAGCTCCCGCCGTCCTCGCCACCACGGGGGCCGATTGGACCTACGCCGATCTGGAGCACCACGCCGCCCGCTACGCAGCCGCCCTGCGGGCCGGCGGAGTGGCGCCCGGCGACTTCGTCGGCGTCTGCCTGCCGCGCGGCCCCGAGCTGATCGCCGCRCTGCTCGGCGTCTGGTTCGCCGGCGGCGCCTACGTCCCGCTCGACCCGACCTACCCCGAGGCCCGGCTCGCGCTGGTCCTGGAGGACGCCGGCGCCACCGTGGTCCTCGCCGGTCACGGCACCGCGGCGCGGCTGCCCGCCGGACTCACCGTCCTGGACGTCGCCGACGCCCCCGACTCCGTCTCCGCCGCCGAGGCCGCCGGCTTCCCGCTCGCCCCCGACCCGGCCCGGCCCGCGTACGTCCTGCACACCTCCGGCTCCACCGGCCGCCCCAAGGGCGTCCTCGTCCCCCACGCCGGCATCGCCAACCGGGTGCGCTGGCTGGCCCACCGGCACAAGCTCGGCCCCGCCGACCGCTTCCTGCTCAAGACCACCGTCGGCTTCGACGCGGCAGGCCTGGAGCTCTTCTCGCCGCTGATCAGCGGGGGAGCGGTGGCCGTGGCCCCCCAGGACGCCGAACGCGACCCGGCCGCGCTGCTGCGCGCCGTCGGCGACCACAAGGTGACCGTCCTGCAGGGCGTCCCCTCCGTCTACCGGCGCCTGGCCGAACAGTCCGGCTGGGAGCGCGCCACCGCCCTGCGCCTGATCTTCAGCGCGGGCGAGCCGCTGCACGCCGAACTCTGCCGCGCCCTCGCCGAACTGGCCCCGCGCGCCGAGATCTGGAACACCTACGGTCCCACCGAAGCCTCCGTCGACATCACCGAGCACCGCTGGGACCCCGCGCAGGAGACCGGCGCCGTCCCCATCGGCCGGCCCATCGCCCACATGCGGGCCCTCGTCCTCGACCCGGCCGGCCGTCCCGTCCCGGTCGGCGTCCCCGGCGAACTGCACGCCGGGGGCATCGGCCTCGCCCTCGGCTACCAGGGCCGCCCCGACCAGACCGCCGAACGCTTCGTCCCCGACCCCTACGGCCCGCCCGGCGAGCGGCTCTACCGCACCGGCGACCGGGTCCGCTGGCAGGCCGACGGCACCCTGGAGTACCTCGGCCGCCTCGACCACCAGGTCAAGGTCAACGGGGTCCGCATCGAGACCGGCGAGGTCGAGGCCGCGCTGGCCGCCCACCCGTGGGTGCGCGGCGCCGTCGCCGCCGCCGTCCCCGACGGCGACGGCGGACACCGCCTCGTCGCCTGGGTCCGCTCCCGTGGCGAGCGGCTGCGCCCCGAGGAACTGCGCACCTTCCTGCGCCGCTCCCTGCCCGACCCGCTGATCCCCTCCGTCTACGTGCCCGTCGCAGACTTCCCGCTCACCGCCAACGGCAAGATCGACCGCTCCGCCCTGCCCGAGCCCGCCTCCGCGGCGGCCGAGGCGGAGACCGCGCACGTCCCCGTACGCACCGCCGCCGAGCGGGTCGTCGCCGAGCAGTGGGCCGCCCTCCTGGACATCCCCGCCGCCCGGATCGGCGCCACCAACGACTTCTTCCAGCTCGGCGGGGCCTCCCTGCTGCTGAGCCGGCTGGCCCAGGCCCTGTCCGCCGCCTCCGGCACCACGGTCCCGCTGCGCGCCCTGTTCACCGCCACCACCGTCGAGTCGCAGGCCGCCCTGCTGGCCGACGCCCCCGCCCTCGCGGGCACCGCCACCGCCGACAACGGTGACGCCACCGCGGCCGCCGGCGACGACGGCGTGCGGCCCGTGCCCCGCACCGAAGCGGGACTGCCGCTCTCGCCGGGCCAGCAGGGCCTGTGGCTGATGGACCGGATGCGCCCCGGCAGCGCCGAGTGGAACGCGCCCGTCTTCATCACCCTGCCGCCCGCCTACGCCGACGACACCGTCGCGGCCGCCCTGCACGGACTCGCCGCCCGCCACGAGATCCTGCGCACCCGCTACGTCCTGCGCGGCACCGAGCCGGTCCAGATCGCCGACCCGGCCCCGCACGTCGAGCTGCGCACCACCCGCGCCGAGACCGCCGAGGCCCGCAACGTCCTGATCGAGGACGAGTTCAGCCGCCCCTTCGACCTGGAGAACGGCCCCGTCTGGCGCGCCCTGACCGTCCGCGGCGCTGGCTCCCTCCACCTGGTCCTGTCCATTCACCACATCGCCTGCGACGGCTGGTCCTCGGTGGTCCTGGAACGCGACCTGCTGGCCCTCGCCGAGGCCGCGCACCACGGCACCGACGCCGTGCTCCCGGCCCTGCCGGTCCAGTACGCCGACCACGCCGTCCACCAGCGCCGCCGGCTGACGGGATCCGCCGCGACCGGGGAACTGGCCCACTGGAAGCGGGCCCTGGAGGGGTCCGTCCCCGCAGACCTGCCCGCGGACCGCGCCCGTCCGGCCGTCCGCGACGGCGTCGGCGCCGCCCACGTGTTCACCGTGCCCGCCGCACTCGCCGACCGGGCCGCCGCCTTCGGGCGCGGCCACGGGGCGACCCTCCAGCAGACCCTGCTGACCGTCTTCGGGACGCTCGTCGCCCGGCTGACCGGCCAGTGGGACGTGCCGGTCGGCGTGCCCGTCGCCGGACGGGAGCGGCCGGAGGTCGCCGATGTCGTCGGCTTCTTCCTGAACACGCTGGTGATGCGCTGCGACGCCCCGGCCGACGCCACCTTCGAGGAGGCGCTGATCCGGGTCCGGGACACCGCCCGCAGTGCCTTCGCCCACCAGGACCTGCCCTTCGACCGCCTCGTCGCCGAGCTCGACGACGCCCGCGACCCCGGCCGCACCCCCCTCTACCAGGTCATGTTCGACCTCCACGAGGAGGGCCGGACCGGCACGGCCGCCGCCGAGGGCGACATCGAGGCCTTCCGCGGGGCCTGGCGCAGCGCCCGTACCGACCTCACCTTCGTGCTCCAGCGCCAGGGCGACGGCTCCCTGCTCGGCCTGGTCGAGTACGCCACCTCCCTCTTCGACCCGGCCACCGTGGAGCGCTTCGCGGCCGGCTGGGTGCGGCTGCTGGAGTCCCTGGTCGACGAGCCGTGGGTGCGCCTGGACCGGGCCGCGCTGCTGCCCGGCTCCCTGCGCGAGGAGATCCTCGCCCTCGGCCCCGGCGCCCCCGAGCCCGGCACCGCCGGTGCGGCCGACGACCTCGTCCACGCCGTGATCTCCGCCACCGCCCGTGCCAACCCCGGGGAGACCGCCGTCGTCTGCGGCGGCGAGAGCTGGACCTACGCCCGACTGGAGCGCCGTGCCGAGGCCTTCGCCCGGCGGCTCGGCGAACTGGGCGCCGGTCCCGAGACGACGGTCGCCGTCATGCTCGGCCGCACCCCCGACCTGATCGCCGCCTACCTCGGCGTCTGGAAGGCCGGCGCCGCCTGGGTGCCGCTCGACGCGGCCGCGCCGGTCGAACGCCTCGGCTACGTCCTGGACGACGCGGGGGCCCGGCTCCTGGTCTCCGACCTGGCGGGCGCCGCCCGGCTGCGCGGCCACCACGACGGGCCCTGGCTGGCCGTCGACACCGACGAGCGCCTCGCCGCCTTCGACGGCGGGGCGACCGCCCCGGCCGACGCGGCCGATGCGGCCGCCGCGGGCCACGCGGCCGGCGCGTCCGCCGCCCTCGCCGCCTGCAGCGACCCCGCACTGGCCGCCGACGGGATCGACGCCCGGTCCCGTACCGCACACCCGGGCGGGGCCCCGGCCGACGCGGCCCGGCTGGCGTACATCATGTACACCTCCGGCTCCACCGGGCGCCCCAAGGGCGTCGCCGTCGAGCACCGCACGCTGCTCGCCATGCTCCGCGCCTCCCAGGCCCACCTGGACTTCGGGCAGGGCCCCGACGACGCCTGGCTGGCCCTGGCCCAGCCCACCTTCGACATCTCCTGCACCGAGCTGCTGATGCCGCTCGTCGCCGGGGGCCGGGTGGTCCTGGCCCGGGAGCGGGACCTCGCCGACCACGCGGCGCAGCTGCGGCTCATCGAGGAGCACGGCGTCAGCCACCTCCAGGTCGCGCCGCCGCACTGGCAGATGCTCATCGACGCGGGCCTGGGGCGGCGCCCCCTCGTCGGCCAGACCGGCGGCGAGCCGTGCCCGCCCGCCCTGGCCCGGGACCTGTCCCGCCGCCTGCTGCGCTTCGTCAACGAGTACGGGCTCACCGAGACCACCATCGCCGCCACCCGCTGGGACGCGTACGACACCGCCGCCGCCGTCCCCGTCGGCCGCGCCTACCCGCACGTCACGGCCCGGGTCCTCGACGAGTACCTGGAGCCCGTTCCGTACGGCACCACCGGCGAACTGTGCGTCGGCGGATCCGGACTGGCCCGCGGCTACCACGGCCGCCCCGACCTGACCGCCGCCGCCTTCGTCCCCGACCCGTACGGGCCCCCCGGCGCCCGCCTCTACCGCACCGGCGACCGCGCCCGGATGCTGCCCGACGGCACCCTGGAGTTCGCGGGCCGCGCCGACGGCCAGGCCAAGATCCGCGGCCGCCGCGTGGAGACGGGCGAGGTGCAGGGCGTCCTCGCCGAGCACGCGGGGGTCTCCCAGTGCGCCGTCGTCGTCCACGGCACCGGCCCCACGGCCGCGCTCATCGGCTACTGGGTCCCGCGCGGCGACAACCCGCCCGCTGACGGGGAACTCCTGGACCACTGCGCCCGCCGCCTGCCGGACTACATGGTCCCCGCGCTGCTGGTGCCCGTCCCGCGGATCCCGCTCACCCGCCACAACAAGGTGGACGTCAAGGCCCTGCCCGCCCCCGACCTCGCCGCCGCCCTCTCCGACGAGCCCTACACCGCGCCCGAGGGCCCGGTCGAGGAGATCGTCGCCGAGATCTGGGCCGAGGTCCTCGCCGGGGAGGACGGCACCACCCGCCGGATCGGCGCCCGCCAGGGCTTCTTCCGGATCGGCGGCAACTCCGTCCTCGCCGCCCGCGTCATCGCCCGCCTCCACGAGGAGTTCGACGTCGAGATGCCCCTGCGCGCCGTCTTCGAACACCCCACCGTCGCCGGACTCGCCGCGGCCGTCGAAGAAGCCGTACGCACCGAGATCGAAACCCTCGACCACGCCGAACTCGCCATCGCCCACAGGGAGTACCAGCCGTGACCGCACCCACCGCACCCACGCAGGACGAGCTGCGGGCGGAACTGCTGCGCCGACGGCTCGCCGGACGCGCGGGCCGCACCACGGGCCGCGGCCCCGCCCGCACCGGGATCCCGCGCGCCGACCGGGAGGCCCCGCTGGCGCTCTCCGCCGGCCAGCGCCAGCTGTGGTTCCTCCACCAGCTCGACCCGGACAGCCCCGAGTACCTGCTGCCGCTCGCGCACCGGCTGCGCGGCACCCTCGACGAGAGCGCCCTGCGCCGCTCCTTCGACGCCCTGGCCGCCCGCCACGAGATCCTGCGCACCCGCTACCTCCTCGAAGGCGGGGAGCCCCGGCAGGTCGTCGACCCGGCCGGCCCCGTCGACTACGCCGTCAGCGAGGTCACCGGCATCGACGCGGCCGACCGCGACGCCGCCGCGGCCGCCTTCGCCCAGGCCCGCGCCGGCGAGGTGTTCGACCTGGCCGCACAGGCCCCGCTGCGGGTCCGCCTGCTGCGCCTCGCCGCCGACGACCACGTCCTGGTCGTCGTCATGCACCACATCGCCTGCGACGCCCTGACCCGGCCGCTGATCCTCGCCGACCTGGCCGCCTGCTACCGGGCCGCCGGCACCGTCACCGGTCCGCTGGACGGCGTCCTGCCCGAACCCCCCGTCCAGTACGCCGACTACGCGGCCTGGCTGAACGCCCGCCAGTCCGGCCCCGCGGCCGAGGCCGCCCTCGACTGGTGGCGCGGACAGCTCGCCGGCACCGAGCCCCTCGGCCTGCCCACCGACCGGCCCCGCCCCTCCGTCCGCGGCTGGGACGGCGCCGTCGCCGGGTTCGACGTGCCCGCCGAGGTCGCCGCCCGGCTGCGCGCCCTCGCCGAACAGGAGGGCGCCACCCTCTTCATGGTCCTGCTCAGCGCCTACCAGGCACTGCTGGGCCGCTACACCGGCAAGCAGGACGTCGCCGTCGGCACCGCCGTGTCCGGCCGCACCCGCCCCGAGCTCAGGCAGATGGCCGGCTACGCCTACAACAGCCTGGTGCTGCGCGGCCGCTGGGAGGGCGACCCGGCCTTCCGGGAGCTGCTCGCCGGCAACCGCACCACCGTCCTGGACGCCTTCGACCACCAGGACACCCCCTTCGACAAGATCGCCGACGAACTCGAACCCGAACGGGACCTGTCCACCACCCCGCTCTTCCAGGTGATGTTCGACCTCGCCTCCGGCCAGGGGTCCGACAGCCCCGACCTGCCCGGTCTCACCGTCACCCCGGTCGCCGCCAGTGGCCGCATCGCCCGCTTCGACCTCACCCTGCACCTGTCCGAACGCGCCGACGGCTCCCTGCACGGCGCCCTGGAGTACTCCACCGACCTGTTCGAGGCCGCCACCGCCGAGCGGATCACCGGCCACTACGCGGCCCTGCTCGCGGCCGTCGCCGAACGGCCCGGCGCCCCCCTGTCCACCCTCGACTTCCTCGGCGCCGCCGAGCGCGCCCTGCTGCTCGACGGCCCGGCCGAACCGGTCGGCGCCCCCGTGGACGCCGCCGCCCTGCGGCCCGTCTTCGAGACCATCGCCGACCGGATCGCGGCCACCCCCGGCGCGGTCGCCGTCCGGCACGCCGCCGGCGAGCTCACCTACGCCGAACTCGACGCCCGCGCCGACCGGTTCGCCCGCCGCCTGGTCCAGCTCGGAGTCCGCCCCGACGACACCGTCGGCGTCCTGCTCGACCGGGGCCCCGACCTCGTCGCCGCCCTCCTCGGCATCTGGCGCGCCGCCGCCGCCTACGTGCCGATCGATCCGGGATACCCCGACGAGCGCATCGCCTTCATGCTCGGCGACACCGCCACCCGCCTCGTGATCACCCAGGCCCGCCACGCCGGCCGCTTCGACGGCCCCGGCCTCGTCGTCGTCGACGACCCGGCCGAGCGGACCGCCCTGGCCACCGCCGAGGCCGAACTGCCCACCGCGTACGACCTCGACCAGCTCGCCTACGTCATCTACACCTCCGGCTCCACCGGCAAGCCCAAGGGCGTCCTCATCGGCCACCGCGGCCTGGCCAACTACCTCACCTGGACCGCCGGCGCCTACGCCACGGCCGGCACCGGCGGCGCCCCGCTGTTCTCCTCCGTCGCCTTCGACCTCGGCGTCCCCGACCTGTACGCCCCCCTGATGACCGGGCAGGCCGTCCACCTGCTCCCGCAGGACTTCGACACCGCCGACCTCGGCACCCTGCTGGCCGACGGAGGACCGTACGCCTTCATCAAGCTCACCCCGGGCCACCTCGACCTGCTCTCGCAGCAGCTCACCGACGGGCAGATCCGCGACCTGGCCGGGCTGGTCATCGCCGCCGGCGACTCCTTCACCCACCGTCTCGCCGAACGCTGGGCCGCCGCCGCGGGACCCGGGGGCACCCGCCTCGCCGCCGAGTACGGACCCACCGAGATCACCGTCGGCAACTCCGCCCACTTCCTGCCGRCCGACGGCACCGCGCACGGCCCGGTCACCACCGAGCTCGTCTCCATCGGCCGGGCCGTCCCCAACACCACCATGTACGTGCTCGACGAGCGGCTGCGCCCGCTGCCCCTGGGCGTCCCCGGCGAGGTGTGGATCGGCGGCACCGGCCTGGCCCGCGGCTACGCCGGCCGCCCCGACCTGACCGCCGAACGCTTCCTGCCCGACCCCTACGGCGCCCCCGGCGCCCGCATCTACCGCACCGGAGACCTCGCCCGGGTCCTGCCCGACGGCAGCCTCGACTTCGTCGCCCGCATCGACCACCAGGTCAAACTGCGCGGCTACCGCATCGAACTCGGCGAGATCGAGACCGCCCTCACCGCGCTGCCCGCCGTGGCCGAGGCCGTCGCCCTGGTCCGCGAGGACACCCCCGGCGACAAGCAGCTCGTCGCCTACCTGGTCCCCGCGTCCGGCGCCGACGACGCGGACCTCGCCCCCGCCGCCCTGCGCGACGCGCTCGGCGAGGCCCTGCCCGCCTACATGGTCCCCTCCGCCTACCTGCGCCTGGACGCGCTCCCGCTGACCGCCAACGGCAAGCTGGACCGCCGCGCCCTGCCCGCCCCCGGCCGCGAGGCCACCACCGTCGGCGAACACGTCGGGGCGCGCGACGCCGCCGAAGCCTCCATCGCCGCCGTCTGGGCCGAGGTCCTCGGTCTGGAGACCGTCGGCGTCCACGACAACTACTTCGACCTCGGCGGGGACTCCATCCGCGCCGTCTCCCTCGTCGGCGCCCTGCGCGAAGCCGGCTGGGAGACCAGCGTCCGCGACGTCTTCGAGCACCGTACGGTCGCCAAACTGCGCGCCGCCCTCGGCGACCAGGCCGGCGACGGCTCCGCCGAGCGGGCCGACGGCCCCGTCGCGCCCTTCGCCCTGATCGGCGAAGAGGACCGGATCACCCTGCCGCACGGCGTCACCGACGCCTACCCGGTCTCCCGGATCCAGGCGGGCATGCTCGTCGAGATGCACGGCCGCAGCGGCGAGAACCGCTACCACAACATCACCTCCTTCCGGATCCGCGACGAACTCCCCTTCGACCCGGCGGTGTTCCAGCGGGCCGCGGACCTGATCGTCGAGCGCCACGAGGTGATGCGGACCTCCTTCGCCCTCTCCGGCTACAGCGAACCCCTCCAGCTGGTGCACGAGGCCGGCTCCGTATCGATGCCCTGCCTCTTCGAGGACCTGCGCCACCTGCCGCGCGAGGAGCGCGAGTCCACCCTGTGGTCCTTCGCCGACCGCGACCGCGAGGAGCTCTTCGACCTCACCGTCGCCCCGCTCATGCGGATGGCCGTCCACCTCGTCGACGACGAGAGCTGGTGGCTGTCCATCACCGAGTGCCACCCGGTCATCGAGGGCTGGAGCTACCACTCCCAGCTCATGGAACTGCTGCGCGCCTACCGGGCGATCCGCACCGGCGGCGAGCCCGAGCCGGCGCCGCCCGTCCCGGCCGTCCGCTACGCCGACTTCATCGCCGGTGAACTGCGCTCCCTGGAGTCCGCCGAGGACCGCGACTACTGGCGCGGACTCGTCGACGGCCACGAGAAGTTCACCATCCCCACCGGCTGGGCCGGCGACCCGCTCGGCGCGGACGAGCGCTACCGCATCGACCTCGAACTCGGCGACGTGGAGCCCGGCCTGCGGGCCCTCGCCTCCGCCGCGGAGGTCCCGTACAAGAGCGTGCTGCACGCCGCGCACAGCAAGGTCCTGTCGATGCTCACCCGGGCCGGGAGCTTCCGCGGCGGCATGGTCGCCGACGCGCGCCCCGAGGAGGCCGGCGCCGAACGGGTCTCCGGCATGTACCTCAACTCGGTGCCCTTCCCCTACCGCAAGGGCGCCGCGACCTGGGGCGAGCTCGCCCGGGAGGTCTTCGCCCGCGAGGTCGAACTGTGGCCCCACCGCCGCTACCCGATGCCCGCCATGCGCGTGGCCGGCGGCGAGAGCCACCTGATCGACGTGCTCTTCCACTACCTGGACTTCCACCAGGTCGACGTCGAGCTCATCGACATCATGGCCAGCCGCGACGACAGCCCCAACGAGTTCCCGCTCGTCGTCGGCACGCCGGTGCGCGGCCACCTCTCGATCGCCTCCCGCACCCGGACCCTCGCCAAGGCCAACGCCGAGCGCCTCGCCGCCCTCTACAAGGCGGTCCTCACCGACATGGCCCGCACCGGGGCCGACGGCGACGCCCGGAGCGGCTTCCCCAACCACCAGGAGCACTACCGCCTCGCCGCCCCCGCCCTCCCGCACCCCGAGACCCCCGTCGAAGCCCTCGCCGGCTTCGAGGCCCAGGCCGCGCGCACCCCCTGGGCCACCGCCCTCACCGGCGCGGGCACCCCGGACGGCTCCGGCACCTCGTACGCGGAACTGGACGCACGGGCCAACCGGATYGCCCGCCGCCTGCGCGCGCTCGGCGCCGGCCCCGAGACCCGGGTGGCCGTCCTGCTGGACCGCGGGCCGGACCTGGTCGCCGCCCTGCTCGGCGTGTGGAAGGCCGGCGCGGCGCAGCTGCCCGTCGACCCCTGCACCCCGGCCGCCCGGCTGTCCGCGCTCGGCTTCGACCTGGCGCTCACCCAGGGCGCGTACGCCGACCGGTTCGCCGGGACGGCCGGCGCCGGGCGGATCCTGCTCGCCGAAGAGGTCTCCCACGAGGGAGACGACGGCCCGCTGGGGCTGGACCTGGACCCCGACCGGCTCGCCTACGTCCTGTACACCTCCGGCTCCACCGGCACCCCCAAGGGCGTCGAGATCAGCCACCGCTCGCTCGCCCACTACCTCGACTGGGCCGTACGGGCCTACGCCGAGACCGGCTCCGGCGGCGCCCCCTGGTTCACCTCGGTGGGCTTCGACCTGGGCCTGCCCGCCCTGTACGCGCCGCTGATGACGGGGCAGCCGGTGCGCCTGCTGCCGCAGGACTGGCAGCCGGGGGAGTTCGGCCCGCTGCTGATGGCCGGGGCCCCGTACGCCTTCGTCGGCCTCACGCCCGGCCACCTCCAGCTCCTGGAGGCGCAGCTGAGCGACTCCGAGCTGGGCGGCCTCGCCGCGATCGCGGTCTGCGCCGGCGACGCCTACCCCACCGCGCAGGCCGAACGGGTCGCCGCCCGCATCGCCGCGGCCGGCGGGCGGATGCTGCTCGGCGCCGAGTACGGGCCCACCGAGGCCACCGTCGCCGCGACCTTCGGCCACGTACGCCCCAACACCCGGCGCACCCTCGTCCCGCTCGGCTCCCAGCTGCCCGGGGTGCTGCTGCGGATCCTCGACGACCGGTTGCGGCCCGTGCCCGACGGGATCACCGGCGAGGTCTGGCTCGGCGGCGAGGGACTCGCCCGTGGATACGCCGGGGCGCCCGCCCTGACCGCCGCGTCGTTCCTGCCCGACCCGTACGGCCTCCCCGGCACCCGCATCTACCGCACCGGGGACCTCGCCCGCATCCTGCCCGGGGGAGGGCTGGAGTTCACCGGCCGCGCCGACGAGCAGGTCAAGGTACGCGGCCACCGCGTCGAGCCCGGCGAGGCCGAGGCCGCCCTGACCGCCGACCCGGCCGTCCGCGAGGCACTCGTCACCCCCGTGGACGCGGCCGACGGCGGCAAGCGGCTCGCCGCCTGGGTGGTCCCGGCCGACGGGCACTCCGTCGAGGTCCCCGCCCTGCGCGACCGGCTGCGGGCGGTCCTGCCCGCCGCCGCCATCCCCGCCGCCGTCACCGTCGTCGACCGGCTCCCGCTGACCGCGAACGGCAAGCGGGACAAGGCCGCCCTGGCCTCCCGCCGGGCCACCGCGACACCCCTGCCGTACACCGCCCCGCGCACCGACCTGGAGAAGGTGCTCGCCGAGGTCTGGTCCGAGGTCCTCGGCCTCGAACAGGTCGGCGTCCACGACGACTTCCGCGACCTCGGCGGCGACTCGCTGCTCGTCGCCCCGCTGCTCGTCGCCGCCCGCCGGCACGGGCTCACCCTCGACCTCGCCACCGCGCTGCGCAACCACACGGTCGCGCGGACCGCCACCGCACTCGAAGCCGCCGCTCCCCACACCGGCGCAGACCACCCCGAGAAGGGCTGATCCGATGGACCCGCAGCACACGAACGACCCCGGCGGCCGCCGCCCGGCGCGCCACCTCATCTCCATCGACGACCTCACCGACCGGGACCTGCACCGGATCGTCGCCCGCGGCGCCGAGTTCTCGGCGGGCACCGTCACCCGCTCCCGCGCCCTGGAAGGCCTGGTCGCCGGCGTCTACTTCGCCAAGACCTCCACCCGCACCCGCACCGCCTTCTCCTCCGGGGCGCTGCGCGTGGGCGCCCGGATCGTGGCGTACGGCCCCGGCGACCTCCAGCTCAACACCGGAGAGTCCGTGGAGGACACCGGACGCGTGCTCTCCGGCATGCTCGACGTCCTCGTCGCCCGCACCGCCGGCCCCGAGGCGGAACTGCGCGGCTGGGCCGCCCAGGACCGGATGGCCGTGGTCAACGCGATGAGCGCCGAGGAGCACCCCACCCAGGCCCTCACCGACCTCACCACCCTGCTGCGCCACTTCGGCCGCGTCGACGGACTGCGCGTCCTGTACGTCGGCGAGGGCAACAACACCGCCGCCGCCCTGGCCCTGGCCCTGACCCGGTTCCCGAACGTCCACTTCGAGCTGCGCACGCCGCCCGGCTACGGGCTGCTGCCCTCCATCGCCGACCGGGCCCGCGCCCGGGCCGCGCGCACCGGGGCGGTGCTCGTCGAACGGCACGACATGGACGTGCTGCCCGAGGGCTTCGACGTCGTCTACACGACCCGCTGGCAGACGACGGGCACGCAGAAGCCGGACGCGAACTGGCGCGAGATCTTCGCCCCGTTCCAGGTCACCTCCGGTCTGTGGGAGACCAGCCCGCGCGCCGTGTTCATGCACGACCTGCCCGCCCACCGGGGCGAGGAGGTCACCGCGGAGGTCCTGGACGGTCCGACGAGCATCGCCTTCGCCCAGGCCACCAACAAGATGCACAGCGCCATGGCCGTACTGGAGTACACCCACTCCGCTCCGGCGGACGGCGACGCCACCGGCCCCCGCTTCGCCGCGGACCTGGACGACGCGCACCTCGCGACGGCCGTACGGTGACCCCGCCGCCGAAGACGGTGACGGACCCGGCGGTCCTCCCGTGGGAGCTGGCAGCCTCCCCCCCGGCGGGAGACGCCCCGGAGCCCCGGACCGACCCGGGCACGGAGTCCCGGCCCACGGGCCGGGCCGAGCCCGAGGCCCCATCCGGGAGCGGGGAGGCGGCCCCGGGCCCGGAGCACGGCGAGGCCCCGTCGCCAGGCGTTCCGCTGCGTCGCAACCGCGACTTCGGGCTGCTGTGGGGCGGCGCCGGACTCTCGCTCCTCGCCGGCCGGGCGACCGCCGTCGCCTACCCGCTCACCGTCCTGTGGATCACCGGCTCGCCCGGTGACGCCGGCCTGGTCGGCACCGCCCTCCTCCTGCCCCAGCTCCTCGTCCAGCTCCCCGGCGGCGCCCTCGTGGACCGCTGGGACCGGCGCCGGATCATGATCGGCGCGGGCCTCGGGCAGGCGCTGGTCGCCGGGGCCGTCGCCGCCCTGCTGCTCAGCGGGCACGTCTGGCTCTGGGCCCTGCTCGCGGCGGCCTTCACCGAGGGCACCCTCGGGGTGCTGCACCAGCTCGCCGAGCGGGCCGCGGTCCCCGCCGTCGTCCCCACGGAGCAGCTCCCCGCCGCCCTCACCGGCAACGAGGCCCGGACCCGCGGCGCCGCCATCGCCGGACAACCGCTCGGCAGCGGCCTCGTCGCCCTGGGCTCCTCCTTCCCGTACGTGGCCGCCCTCGTCGGCCAACTCGCCTCCGTCGTCCTGCTCTTCGGAGTACGGGGCAAGCTCCAGGCCGAGCGCACCGGGCCCCGGCCCGATCTGGTGCGGGAGATCAAGGAGGGGCTCGTCTGGATGTGGCGCCAGCGCTTCCTGCGGGCCGTGATGGCCGCCGTGGCCGTCTCCAACGTGCTGTTCCAGGGCCTCAACCTCGCCGTCATGACCGGCATCCAGGAGAACCACGGCTCGCAGTTCCAGATCGGCGTCGTGCTCTCCCTCAGCGGGGCCGGCGGACTCGTCGGCGCCATCACCGGCGGCTGGTGGGCCACCCGCTTCTCGCTGCGCACCCTGGTGCTCGGCGGGCTGGCCGTCTGGACCGCCCTGATGGTCCCCGTCGCGTTCCTGCGCGACCCCTACGCCCTGGGCGCGCTGTTCGCCGCCAGCGGCTACGTCGGCGGCGTGTTCAACGTCGCGGGCGGGGTGTTCATGGTCCGCGTCGCCCCCGACCGGATGCGCGGCAGGGCCAACTCCCTCGCCATGCTGGTCGGCGGCGGCGCCATGGCGGCCGGTCCCGTGGCCGCCGGCTTCGCCCTGGAGGCCTTCGGCCCCACCCGTACCGTGCTGGGCCTCAGCGTCGCCATGGGCGTCACCGCGCTCGTCGCGCTGCTGTCGCCGTCCCTGCGCCGCAACCCCCTGGAGAAGGGCTCCCCGGAGCCCGCGTAGCCACCTCCGGGCCCCGCCTGTGACCTGCGCGAACAGCGATATAGGGCAGGTATGGCGGGGCCCGGGAGAGTAAACCCATCGCACCCCCCGATGATCCGTCCGCATCCGAGACAGAGCCAGAAGGAGCACGACCATGCCGCTCAACTCCATGGACCGCAGGAGCGTCCTGCGGACCGCCCTGGGCGCCGCAGGCGCCGCGGCCGCGGTCACCGTCCTCGGCGCGGGCCCGGCGGCCGCCCACGGCCGCCGCCCGCAGCTGCCCAAGGTCGAGGGCCTGGTCGGCGACCGCTGGGCGAGCGAGTTCTGGTACGAGTACGACGAGATGTCCTACTACACGCCGTCGGACGGGATGAAGGCCGCGGTCGCGGCCATCACGGCGCCCTTCGGCGGCTTCACCAAGTCCTACGACGCCTGGCTCGCCACCCGCCAGGGCGGGCGCTACCCGCGCAGCTGGATGGAGCTCATCCAGCCCAACAAGGCCCACTTCGAGCTGCTCTCCCGCGAGCAGAAGAAGGTCTACGACAAGTGGTACGGCCACGACCCCAAGGGACTGGTCTTCGCCTTCCAGGAGTTCGGCCAGGGCACCCTGTTCGACCCGCGCCGCCCGGCCGGCAACAAGGTCCACATGATGAACTACACGCCGCCGGAGGCCACCCACGCCTACCACCGCTGGCACGCCTACCTGCAGTCCTTCCAACTGCTCGGCATCGACCGCCGGTTCTGGGCGCAGATCAACCGCCTCGCGGGCGCGGCCTGGGAGCTCCAGTCCATCGCCAAGCCGGTGAACGACGCCAACGACAACAAGCACCTGCCCAGGCACGTGGTCCGCCACGTCACCGACAAGTGGCTGTGCCGCTCCGACGAGAAGGTCACCAAGGCCTTCGACGTCTGGCCCTACCCGGTCGACCTCGGCAAGTAGTCCGGCTGACCCCCCGCTCCACACGACTCAGGAGGAATGGCACACCATGCGAGACACGACCGGATCTTCACCCCGAATCGGCGTCTGGATGGTCGGCGCGCGAGGCTCGGTCGCCACGGCCGCCATCGCCGGCGCCGCCGCCATCGTCGCGGGTGCCGCCTCCCCCGTCGGGTGCGTCACCGAAACGCCCCCGTTCCGTGACGCACCTCTGCCGGCCCTCGCCGACCTGGTGTTCGGCGGCCACGACGTCGTCGACACCCCCCTGTCGGCGAGGGCCGGCCAACTCGCCGAGGCGGGCGTCCTGCCCTTCGCTGTCCTCAAGGCCCTGGACACCCCGCTGGCCGCCGCCGAGCTGGAGATCCGCGACGGTGGCGTCCGCCCCGGCGAGTCGCAGTCCGACACCGCCGCCCGCCTCGCCGAGGACATGGCGGCCTTCCGCGACCGGCACGGTCTGGAGCAGGTGGTCGTCGTCAACGTCTCCTCCACGGAGCCGCTGCCCGAACCCGACCCCGCCTTCCTGAGCCTGGCCTCCCTGGAGGCCGCCCTCACCGCCGGCTCCGTCACCCTGCCGGCGAGCTCCCTCTACGCCTACGCCGCCTTCACCGCGGGCTGCTCCTACGTCAACTTCACCCCGTCGGCGGGCGCCGCCCTGCCCGCCCTGGAGGAACTGGCCCGGCTGCGCGGGGTCCCGCACGCCGGCCGCGACGGCAAGACCGGCGAGACCCTCGTCAAGAGCGCCCTCGCCCCGATGTTCACCCAGCGCGCCCTGCGCCTGCGGTCCTGGTCCGGCACCAACCTGCTGGGCGGCGGCGACGGCGCGACCCTCGCCGACCCGGCGGCGGCCCGCTCCAAGACCGAGTCGAAGCAGCGCAGCCTGGAGGAGACCGTCGGCCACGCGGTCCAGGGCCAGACGCACATCGACAACGTCCCCGAGATGGGGGAGTGGAAGACCGCCTGGGACCACATCTCCTTCGAGGGCTTCCTCGGCGTCCGGATGACCATGCAGTTCACCTGGCAGGGCTGCGACTCCGCGCTGGCCGCCCCGCTGGTCCTGGACCTCGTACGGCTGGCCGCGCTGGCCGGGCGGCGCGGCGAGTCCGGGGCCCTGGCCGCCCTCGGGTTCTTCTTCAAGGACCCGGCCGGCTCCACCGAGCACAACCTCACCCTCCAGTACGAGGCCCTCACCGCCTGGGCCGCGCACCCCGCCCCGGTGTCCACCGCGACGGGCGCCGATCCGCTGACGGGGGCCCGGCCGTGACCACCGCCACCGCCGCGGCGCACGACGCCCGCCCCGGGACCGCCGGACCCGCCGGCGGGAGCGGACCCCTGCGGCTGCCGCCGTTCCCGGGCCGCGCCTTCCGCGCCCGGCGCACCCTGCGCGCCTACGCCGAGCTGGTCCGGGCGCCCGCCGCGATCACCGTGCCCGGCGACGTCCTGGCCGGCGCCCTCGCCGCCGGACGCGGCACCGGCCCCCGCACCCTCGGCCTCGCCGCCTCCTCCGTCTGCCTCTACTGGGCGGGCATGGCCCTCAACGACTGGGCCGACCGCGAGCTCGACGCCGTGGAGCGGCCCGAACGCCCGCTGCCCTCCGGCCGGATCCGCCCCGAGGCCGCCCTGGCCACCGCCGCCGGGCTGACCGCGGCCGGTCTCGGCATCGCCGCCCTGGCCGGTGGCCCGCGCACCGCCCTGCGCCGCACCCTGCCCCTGGCCGCCGCCGTGTGGGCCTACGACCTCGGCGCCAAGGCCACCCCCCTCGGCCCCGCCGTGATGGCCACCGCGCGCGCCCTGGACGTCCTGCACGGCACCGGGCCCGGCCCGGTCCGCCCCGCCCTCGTCCCGGCGGCCGCCGTGGCGGTCCACACCCTGGGCCTGACCCGGCTCAGCCGCCACGAGGTCGACGGCGCCCCGCCCCGCGAGGCGGCCCTGACCCTCGCCGCCGCGGCGGCCGCGGTCGCCGGCACCGCGCACCGCGGCACCGGACCCGCCCAGGCGGCCGCCCTCGCCCTGTACGCCACGAGCTTCGGACCCGCCCTCACCCGCGTCCTGCGCGACCCCGCCGCCCCCCGCGTGCGCCGGGCCGTCGGAGCCGGCATCCACGCCCTGCTGCCCCTCCAGGCCGCCCTGGCCGCCCGGGCCGGTGCGCCGCGCGTCGCCGTACCCCTCGCCGCCGCCCTGCCGCTGGTCCGCGGCCTCTCCCGGAAGGTGTCCTCCACATGAGCACCCCGACCGGACCGCGGTTCTCCTACGGCACCAACGGCCTCGCCGACCACCGCCTGGGCGACGCGCTGCGCCTCCTCGCCGACCTCGGCTACGAGGGCGTCGCGCTCACCCTCGACCACCAGCACCTGGACCCGTACGCCCCCGGCCTCGCCGCGCGCGTCGAGGAGGTCCGGCGCGCCCTGGACGCCACCGGTCTCGCCGTCGTCGTGGAGACCGGCGCCCGCTACCTCCTCGACCCGCGCCGCAAGCACCGCCCGACGCTCCTCTCCGCCGAACCCGAGGGCCGGGAGCTGCGCCTGGACCTGCTGCGCCGGGCCGTCGGCATCGGCGCGGAACTGGGCGCCGGCGCCGTCCACTTCTGGAGCGGCACCCCCGACCCGGAGACCACCCGCGAACAGGCCTGGCAGCGGCTGGTCGACGGCTGCGCCGAAACCGTCGGCCACGCCGACGCCGCGGGCATCGACCTCGCCTTCGAACCGGAGCCCGGCATGCTCGTCGCCGACCTCGCCGGATACCGCAGGCTGCTGGCCGACCTCGGCCGCCCGGACCGCTTCCGGCTCACCCTGGACATCGGGCACTGCCGCTGCCTGGAGCCCTACCCCGTGGCCGACTGCGTGGCACTGGCCGCCGACCGCCTGGCCCACGTCCAGATCGAGGACATGCGCCGGGGCACCCACGAACACCTGCCCTTCGGAGAGGGGGAGATCGACTTCCCGCCCGTGCTCGGCGCCCTCGCCGGCGCCGGCTACCGGGGGCTCGTCTCCGTCGAACTCCCCCGCCACAGCCACGCCGGCGCCGAGACCGCCCGCCACAGCATCGCGTTCCTGCGCGAGGCGGCCGCCCGGTGCGCGTCCCGCGACACCCGTCCGCCGCAAGAGCCGTTGAAGGAGGCCGTACCGGCATGACCGCCCCCACCCTCGCCCAGCCCGTCCCGGTGGCACCCGCCACCGCCGCCGCCGACCAAGCCGTCCACGACGCGCTGACCCTGCGCACCCTGGAGGAGTCCCTGCGCTCCGTGCTCGACCAGGACCACCGGGTCCGGCTCGCCGCCGACACCGCCGCCGTGGCCGCCGAGGGCCCCGCCGCCCTGGACCGCCGCTTCCCGGCCGCCGGACGCGACTACGGCCGCGGCCCCCTGCCCGGCTGGGCCGACTGGGCCGTCGAGGACGCCGTCCGCGCCGTCCTCCTGCTCGCCCTGACCCGCTACGGCACCTCCGGCGCCGCCCTCGCCCGCGAAGCGGGCGAGCGCTACGCCCACGGGGACGCCGCCGAACGCCGCGGCGTACTGCGCGCCCTGCCCTTCCTCCCGCTCGGCGCCCGCGCGGTGCACCTCACCGACGACGCCCTGCGGACCAACGACAACCGGCTCATCGCGGCCGCGCTGGGCCCCTACGCCCGCGCCCACCTCGACCAGTACCGCTGGCGCCAGGCCGTCCTCAAGTGCCTGTTCACCGGCATACCGCTGGCCAAGGTCGCCGGACTGCACGAGCGCCGGGACGCCGAACTGGCCCGGATGGCGCACGGGTTCGCCGCAGAGCGGCGCGCCGCCGACCGCCCCGTGCCGGCCGACCTGTGGACCGTAGCCACCCTCGACCACTGACCCAGTCACCCACCCCTACCGGAGCCCGACCATGCGCATCTTCGACCCGCACATCCACATGACGTCCCGCACCACGGACGACTACCGAGCGATGCACGCCGCCGGCGTCCGCGCGCTGGTCGAGCCCGCGTTCTGGCTTGGGCAGCCGCGCACCTCCCCCTCCAGCTTCACCGACTACTTCGACGCCCTCCTGGGCTGGGAGCCCTACCGCGCGGCGCAGTTCGGCATCAGCCACCACTGCACCATCGGCCTCAACCCCAAGGAGGCGAACGACCCGCGCTGCACCCCCGTCCTGGACCTGCTGCCGCGCTACCTCGCCAAGGACGGGGTCGTCGCCGTCGGCGAGATCGGCTACGACACCGTCACCGACGCCGAGGAGCACGCCTTCGCCGTCCAGCTCTCCCTCGCCGTCGAGTTCGGCCTGCCCGCCCTCGTCCACACCCCGCACCGCGACAAGGCGGGCGGCACCGCCCGCTCCCTGGCCGTGATCCGGGAGTCCGGAATCGACCCGGGCTTCGTCGTCCTCGACCACCTCAACGAGGTCACCGTCCGGGAGGTCCGCGACTCCGGCTGCTGGATGGGCTTCTCCATCTACCCCGACACCAAGATGACCCCGGACCGCATGGTCGCCATCCTCAAGGAGCACGGCACCGAGCGCGTCCTCGTCAACTCCGCGGCCGACTGGGGCCACAGCGACCCGCTCCTCACCCGCGCCACCGGCGACGCCATGCTCGCCGCCGGCTTCGACGAGGACGACGTGGACCGCGTCCTGTGGCGCAACCCGGTCGCCTTCTACGCGCAGTCCGGCCGGCTCGGCCTGGACGGCTACACGGACGAGCAGGCCGCGGGGCTGTACGCCGGGAACTCGATCGCCCGCGGCGGAAACTGATCAGGAAAGAGGAGCCGCCTGATGCGCTTCCGCCACCCGGACGGCACCGCCGTCCACCTCGCCTACTGCACCAACGTGCACCCCGCCGAAACCCTGGAGGGCATCACCGCCCAGCTCGCCGCGTACGCGGAACCGGTCCGCCGCGCCGCGGGGGAGTCCGTCATCGGACTCGGCCTGTGGCTGCCGGTGGACGCGGCGGCGGCCCTCGCCGCCGACCCGGCCGCCGTCACCCGGCTGCGCCGCGAGCTCACCGCCCGCGGACTGGAGACGGTGACCCTCAACGGGTTCCCGTACAAGGGCTTCCACGCCCCCGTGGTCAAGCGGGCGGTGTACTACCCGGACTGGTCCGAGCCCGCCCGCCTCGACTACACCCTGAACCTGGCCCGGGTCCTGGCCGGGCTGCTGCCCGACGACGCCGAACGCGGCTCGGTCTCCACCCTGCCGCTGGCCTGGCGCACCGCCTGGTCGCGCACCCAGCGGGCCGCCGCCACGCGCCAGCTCGACAAGCTCGCGGCCGGACTGCGCCGCATCGAGGCGGAGACCGGCCGGACCGTGCGCGTCGCCGTGGAACCAGAACCGGGCTGCGTCGCCGAGACCACCGCGCAGGCCGTCGAGGCGCTCAAGGGCGTCGACCACGAATGGATCGGGCTCTGCCTGGACGCCTGCCACCTGGCCGTCGCCCACGAGGAGCCGGACGCCGCCGTCGCCGAACTCCTGACGGCCGGACTCCAGGTGGTCAAGGTCCAGGCGTCCAGCGCCCTCCAGGCCGCCGACCCTGCGGACCCCCGGGTCCGGGAGGCCCTGGCGGCCTTCGCGGAACCCCGCTTCCTGCACCAGACCCGCGAGGCCGCCCCGGCCGGCGGCGCCCTGCTCGGCTCCGACGACCTGGGACCGGCGCTGGCCGGGGCCCTGCCCGGCGAGGCGCCCTGGCGGATCCACTACCACGTACCGCTGCACGAGGAGCCGGCCCCGCCGCTGGCCTCCACCGGGCCGGTGCTGCGCGACACCCTCCGGGCCCTGTTCGGAGGGGACCACGCCGTCACCGACCACATCGAGGTGGAGACGTACACCTGGTCGGTGCTGCCCGAGGGCAGCCGGCCGGTGGGCGACGCCGGGCTGGCCCGGGGCATCGCCGCCGAACTCGACTGGACCGCCCGGGAGCTGACCGCACTGGGCCTGACCCGCACGGCGCCCGCCCCCGTACCGTCCGCTCCCGTACCGCCCGCCCGCGTACCGTCCGCCGCGCAGAAGGAGCCCGGCTCATGACCCCCACCGCCCGGAAGAAGACGGCCGTCCTGTGCACCGTCGGCCTCACCCCACGGCTGCTGCCCCACATGCCCAACGTGCGGGCCATCGGCGAGCGGGGCTTCGCGGCCCCCCTCGACACGGTGTTCCCCGCCGTCACCGCCACGGTCCAGGCCACCCTCACCACGGGGACGCTGCCGCGCGACCACGGGGCGGTCGGCAACGGCTGGTACTTCCGCGACCACGGCGAAGTGATGATGTGGCGCCAGCACAACGCCCTGGTGCGGGGCGAGAAGGTCTGGCAGGCCGCCCGGCGGCACGACCCGGACCACACCACCGCCTACCTGTGCTGGTGGTGGGCCATGGGCGCCGACGTCGACACCGTCCTGACCCCCCGGCCCGTCTACCACTACGACGGCCGAAAGGCTCCCGACTGCTACACCGTCCCGGCCGCCCTGCGTGACGAACTCACGGCCGCCCAGGGCGAGTTCCCGCTCTTCAACTACTGGGGTCCGACGGCCTCCCTCACCTCCACCCGGTGGATCGCCGGCGCCGCCCGGCACGTGGCCGACACCCGCGACCCCGACCTGTCCTTCATCTACGTCCCGCACCTGGACTACGACCTCCAGCGCTTCGGCCCCGACGGCCCCGAGGCCGTCCGCGCCGCCCGCGAGGCCGACGCCGCGCTCGGCCCGCTCCTGGACGACCTCCGCGAACGCGGCACCACCGTCGTCGCCCTCAGCGAGTACGGCATCTCGCCCGTCAGCCGGCCCGTGGACATCAACCGCGCGCTGCGCCGCGAGGGACTGCTGTCCGTCTACGCCCAGCGCGGCATGGAGTACCTCGACCCCTACACCTCACGGGCGTTCGCCGTCGCCGACCACCAGGCCGCGCACGTCTACGTGGCCGACCCGTCCGACGTCCCGCGCGTGCGCGACGTCCTGAAGTGCCTGGACGGGGTCGACGAGGTCTGGGACCGCACCCAGCAGGCCGACTACGGCATCGACCACCCGAACGCGGGCGAACTGGTGGCCGTATCGGAGCCCGACGCCTGGTTCACCTACTACTACTGGCTCGACGACCGCCGCGCCCCCGACTTCGCGCGCGGCGTCGAGATCCACCGCAAACCCGGCTACGACCCGGCCGAACTCTTCTTCGACCCCGCCGATCCGGCGGCCAAGGCGAAGGCCGGCCTCGCCGTGCTGAAGAAGAAGGCGGGCCTGCGCGCACCGCTCCAGGTGGTGCCGCTCGATCCGGGCTGCGTCCGCGGCAGCCACGGGCGGCTGCCCGAGGACGACCGGGACGGACCGCTGCTGCTCTGCTCCGACCCGTCGCAGGAACGCGCCCGCTACCACGCCACCGAGGTGAAGGACCTGCTCCTGCGCCTGGGTGGACTGACCTGACAACGCCCTCAAGGGGGAGAGGAGGATCCGATGACCAGCCAGACCCTGGCCGCCGTCCGCGGCCGCATCGACCACACCGACCACACCGGTGTACTGCCCGTGCCCGAATCGGCCGCACGGGAGGCGGCCAGACTCCGGGAGACCGGCGAGGCCCACGTCTGGTGGTGGCCGCTCGAAGACCGGGTCGACCAGGCCGACTTCGACCTGCTCGACGAGGTCGAGCAGGTCCGCGCACGGCGGTTCCGCCTGGAGCGGGACGCCGCCGCGTTCATCCGTACCCGGGCCGGCGCCCGGCGCGCCATCGGCGGGCTGCTGGGCGTGGACGCACGTGAGGTGGCCCTCGGCCGCCGCGTGTGCCCCGGCTGCGGTGACCTGGAGCACGGCCCGCCCGCCGTGTCCGCGCCCGCCGTCGGACTCGCGCTGAGCCTGACCCGGACCAGCGGCTGCGGGGTGCTCGCCCTGCACGCCGGCGACTGGATCGGGGTGGACGTCGAGGCCCTGCGGCCCGTCGAGTCCGGCTCCCTGGCCAGTGTGGTGCTCGCGCCCGCCGAGCACGCGTACATCCTGTCGCTGCCCGCCGGGCCCGAGCGGACCGCCGCCTTCCACCGGGTGTGGACCCGTAAGGAGGCCGTTCTGAAGGGAGTCGGGCTCGGGCTCCTCGGCATCGACCTCAACGCGCTGGACGTCCGGCCCGGCACGGCCGGCCCCGTCGAGGTGGAGCACGGCTACCAGGGCGAGGTCAGCAGCTGGCAGATCGACGACCTCGACCTCGACGGGAACTGGTCGGCCTCCCTGGCCCGCCCCGTCGACGGCTCCCCCCTCGGGGCGGTCCACCGGCACCGTCCCGCCTGACCCGCGTCCGCCCGCCCCCGCTCCCGCCCCCGCGGCGGGGTCCGGGGGCGGGCGCACGGCCTCCCCGCACGGAGAACCCACCCCTCCCGGAGCTCCTCATGGCCCAGCCCGCCCTCCAGACCGCCGCCCCCATCGCGCCCACGCCCGCCGCCGTGCCCGCCGTGCCCGCTGCCGTGCCCGCCGCCGCCC